>NZ_JBVVPQ010000001.1:0-247608 GCF_055811695.1 Bradyrhizobium sp. MI1.3
GAAAACCGAGGAGTCCGACGAGCTCTAACGGTTAACTGGAAAGATCAGCGCGCTGCGGCCTACCGCGTAGGGTTACGCTTATCCAGCAGCTTCAGAATCCGCTTGTTGGTGGCCTTCGTATCGATCGGCTGCTTGCCAGGCCGCGGCTTGTCTTGCAGCCCTTCCAGGCCATGATCGGAATAGTGGTGCCGCCAACGGCTAACAATCCGAGGCTGGACCCCGACTTCTTTGGCAATCGAGCGGATGCTGCGCCCGTCCGCCGCCAACAGAACGATCCGCGCTCGCTTCAAATCGCGCTGCAACGTCCGGCGAGCGACAACACGCCTCAAGCAACTTGCGATCTTTCCACGAAAGCTGGACGTCTCTTGCTTCGGGTATCATCCATATCTTGAATCACGACTCACGATCCAAGAAAAGTGGGTACTAGAATGCCTAAAGCGGACATCTTCACAGCTCGGGATGGATGATTCAAGGGGCATAAGTGTCTTGCGCGGCGGACGGGGCAGGAGCGATCTCGTTCTTGTGCTCAAACATCCACATGCCGCTACCGAGCAGGAACATGAGCAAGACGTAAGGAGCATCCCACACGTGGACTGTGCAGGCGGCAAAGGCCAGTCCGCAAAGCGTGATAATCAGACCATTTCGGCACTGCGCTACGTCAAACGGGAGGTTCTTCAGCCGGCCCAGGCCAAAGCAAACCGAAAGAAAACCGCCAGCTATAAACAAGAAGCCGGGGATGCCGTAACGAACGGCGGTGACCAACCAGAAATTATCGATGCTGCCGGGCATCCACTCCGGGCGTTCCCAAGGATGTAGCGCGGTTCCGAAGATCGGGTGCATCATCACTGATCCCGTGCCGTATTGCCAGATGAGCACACGCATGTAGGACGTATCAGCATTGAACGTCAGGTACGTAATAAAGACTTCGAAGGGGGTACGGTTGGAGAGCGCGCTCACGACTAGATAGGCACTAACTATGATTGAGGCCAATATTGTCCAACGCCGCGTCACGCTCACCGTAATCTTGTCCCAGACGATCAACATGACCTGGACGGCAACCGATAGGAAGGCGCCGGCGGAAAGGGAGGAGCATACCGCCATTGCCACAACGCCGGAGCCTAGTCGCCCCATGTGCGCCGGAACGCCATATGCAAGAAAGCTCAAGGCGAATGCACTTGAACACACGACGCCGAACAGGATCTGGTGCTCGAAGGGGCCCTGAGCTCGGCTAAGTCCCCATCGTGGCTCATAGTAGCCGATCGGGTAAACGGAAAAAACGTTGCCAAACAACTCAATCAAAATCGGCGTGCCTGTGAAATTCTCGTACAGAGCAAATGGCAGAAGGACAGCGATCAGGAGTACCAGACACCTTACCATGTGCTGGAACGCGAAAACGTCTCGGATATATCGCCTTGCAAAAAGAAATGGTCCGAATGTCTCTATAACAAATATGCCTGCCGACTGCAGACCTTTGTCGATGCCATGCTGGCCCAGCAATACAGCCGCGCCCCATGTTGCAGCCAAAAGCATCAAAATGTCTTGCCGTCGTACTCGCCCGGATCCAGATAACCATGCTATCAAACACGGAATGAAGGTCGCTACTAGCACGAGCCGGTAGCAAGACAGGCGTGTCGGGCCGACGTAGAAATAAAACGGCATGGCCAGCGAGAAAATGAGCAGCGGAACAAGTCGAGAGCTCCGCGTCGGCTGAGCCACTGCAACTCGTCGGCGGACGGAAGGCAACGCATTCCCAACCTGACGAGGCATTCTTGTTGTAATGCTTTCCACCGAGTTCTCCATCCACTATGAAGAAGGTTCTGGCAGCCTCACTAGACCGGGGACGTTATCGATACCGCAAGCGCATGAGTTGGCGATACAGCCCCAGTTTTGTGCTGATCCTCCAGGCAAAGCCGCGCATCGCATTCGGATCAAGCAAGTGCTGGCGCATGTACCCTGCATCCATGTTGTTCGTCAGACAAAGGCGGGAATAGAGAAAGGATTCGAACCCGCGATGATAGCCAAGCTGGATTGTAAAGAGGTGCGTGTAGCCCGCCTTCAGAGCTGCATCCCAGACCCGTCGGGAAAAGCGCCCATATGGAAAGGCGAAGAGGGTAACCTGTTGCCCGAGGCGCTCCTCCAGCATCAACTTCGACACCGTAAGCTCGCGATCGAGTTCGGCATCCGGGAGGGCGGTCAAATCGACATGTGCCATGCCATGAGAGCCAACTGCAACGCCGGCCCTACCAAGCTCCTCAATCATGTCCCAGCTCATACGCCCCGGCGAGCCCACCAAATCCACGGGGATTAAGGACATGAAACCCGGGATCCGACCGGTCGTCACATAGCGAGCATAGACATGCGTATAGTCCGAAAGAAATCCATCGTCGAACGTGAGCAGGACCGCACCACTTTGCTTGGCTTTGGAATCGCGGCAATGCTCCAGAAAAGCTTGAGGCGAGACCAGCATGTCCCCGCAAAGCGCGAGATGCGCATCGAATATTTCATGCGTCAGGCACCACGCATTCGAAGGCGATGCTTCCACCAGTTCGTGATAGTTTAGGACAATCATAGGGCTTGTATCAGATCTGAGACACGTCGACTCCAGGCCCGCCAGTTCAGCCGGGTCTCGAATGCGTCGCGGCTCGATTGCCTCAGGCGTGCCAGCCGGTCCGGGTTCGCAAAGGTCTTGGAGATGACAGTCGCATAGTCCGCCTTCGTCGCATTGGGCGGCAACAAGATGCCTGTCTCGCCGTCGCGGATAGCGCAGGGCACGCCACCGGTAGCCGGCGCAATGCTGGGTACGCCATGGGCCGCCGCTTCGCAAAACACGATACCCCAGCAATCTGCTCGGGTCGGCAGCAGAAAGAAATCCGCGTCGCGATAAAGTTGATCCAGTCGGTTGCGCTGTTCGCGATCATTCTTGTCGAGGTACGGGATGATCGTCAGGCCCTCCTGGGTGACAGGCCTGGGCGGACTGCATCCGCAAATCACGAGCTCTGCCTCAACGCCCCTGTCCCTTAGTTCGGCGAGGGTCTCGACCGCCATATCCGCCCCCTTCTCTTCCCAGTTGGCACCGATGAAGAGGAGCCGGCACGGACCCGGCTTGCGGCATCCAAGCACAGAACCACGGTCCGGTGCTGCTTCGAGGTTCGCACCCCAGGGAATGACATGCACCCGCGCGCGGTCGGCGCCGTAATCCCTAACCGCGGATTCAGCGGCCCATTCCGACGGGTAAAGGACCAGATCCGCGCGCGCGATTGTGTCGCGTTCCAAGCGTTCGGCGATCTCCCGGGCGGCACGCGACAAGTTCCTGTAGTTAGGATGATAGTCCTCAACCAGCCGAAAGGTCGCGTCGGACGCATAAACGAGGGGAACCCCGTCCGGCACACCCCAGGCAAACGTAGATCCGGCTGGAGCCACCACGACATCGGGCGACACGGCGCGGATTTTGCGCGCCGCGTCGGCTGCATACTGTCTGACGACAGGCTCCGCATGGAATGGGGAGATGCCGCGCGTGCGAAGCATACGGCAGATTCTGGAATATGCCTTGTAAAGAGGCAGGATCGGCGCGGTCAGCGGACCGACATGGACAACCTCGTGGCCTTCGCTTGCCAGCGATTTCGACATGTGAAACGGAGTGCCCGACCAGAACCTGACCTCACGCGCATCACCGATCGTGGCGAATGCAATCCGCCGCGCTGCTTGGCTGCCGGAGATGTGGCACTGACTCATCTTACTTCCTTACAGAAGTGATCAAACGGGACTTGTCGAAAAGGATCGTTCCACTATCCCGCGCCACTTTTTATGATCGGACTTTCCGAAGGTTTTGAGCTTCCTGGCCACGCTAACAAAATGGCTGCTTGTCACGTCCGTCCGAAAACCTTGGTAGATGCTCGCCTCAGGATCGATCCAGCCGGCGGTCCAAAACGCAACCTCGGATTGAGATCAATCGAAAAGCGGAGCAGCTGGAGGCCGCTGTTGATATAGCCTCGACGCATGCGGCCAATGGCACGCCAAAAAGCCGTTTCAGCTAGCATACGATAGGCCATTGTCCTTAAGCCCCGCCCCTCCGGAAGGCGATCCATGTATTCTTCGAAGAAACTGTCGAATGCCGCCTTACGATGGGAATAATCTGACCCATCCTCGCTCCAGTATGAACTGGACATATTGGATGAATGCTTTCTGTATATGGCTTGCACCGCATCAAATTTCGCAACCGCACCGTGTACACCGAAGCGCAACCACATCTCCATATCGCCGCTGTGAGGCAGGGACGCGCGGTACCCACCGACCGCCTTCTGAATGCATGTTCGACCGATTGCGGTCGGCGTGTTAACCATGTTGGCACCGATGACGCACATTTCGCGAACCAGATCCTGTCGCGTCCACGTGTTAGCGTGCTTAGCCTCCATTTTTGGCGGCGGCAAATCATCGTGCCAAGAAACACCTTTCCCATAAGTGAGCACGATGTCTGGATTTGCGTCCATGACCGCAACAGCTCGCTCGAGCGCGCCCGAAACCAACAAGTCATCGGCCGAGAGAAGCAGAAAGTAGTCGCTCGATGCCCATTCAATTCCTTGATTATATGTGGCGATGTGACCCCAGTTTTGCGGGTGGGAGATGACGCTGACTCGTGAGTCCGCATGGGCCAACTTCTGCGCCACAGAAACCGAATCATCCGAAGACGCGTCATCGATAATCAGCACCCGCAGGTCCCCGCACGATTGCTCGAGTACGCTACGGACGCATCCTTCCAGGAAACGACCGTAGTTGTAGCAGGGAACAACGATGTCAACTTTCGCCACGCGCCCACCTCCCGTACCGCCGCCCAACCGGCTCGAGCAGAAACTGGGATGGACAGCACAAATGGGCGCAGCCAACCGCGGTCATCGGCACAACTCATTCCTGAGAGCTTCCGCGATACGGACGAGTTCGTCCTCGCTCAACTGTGCATACATCGGAATCAAGATCGAGTGATCTTGCGCGAGTTCGGATTGACGCAAATCGTGGCGCTGCTCAGCGTTGGCGTACGGCGCCTCGCGATGCGAGCACATGATACCGCGCCGTGTGGCAATGCCTTGATTGAGAAGGCTCTGCATCACCGCTCTCTGATCGACTCGATCAGGTAGTCGCACGCAATAGCTCTGCCAGTTGGATCGAGCCCACTCCGGCTCGTACGGAAGGGTCAATCCGTCCAGATTGCCCAGCAGCTCGCTGTAGCGAGCCGCGAGTGCGCGCCGACGCGCGATCAAATCAGGAAGCCGTTCGAGCTGTTTTCGCCCGACCGCAGCCTGCACATCCGTCATCCGGTAGTTGAACCCAACGAAAAGGTAGTTCTCGAATACAACTTGCGGTGAGCGGTGTCGCACCGTGTCGGGCACGTCCATCGCATGCTGACGCCAGAGCCTGAGCTTGCGATCCTGATCGGGATCAAGCGTCGTTAACATGCCGCCCTCACCAGTCGTGATGACCTTCCGAGGGTGAAAGGAGAAGCAGGCTGTTGCCCCGTGCGGTTTACCGATCAAGTCCCAGTCGCCATTCATTTTGACCTGGCTGCCAATCGCGCAAGCGGCGTCTTCGATTATCGCGATGCCATGGCGGTTTGCCACGCCGAGGAGCGACTTCAAATCGCAAGGCATCCCCATCTGGTGGATGGTTAGAATCGCCCGAGTGCGATCGGTTATCGCTTCGGCGACGCATTCCGGATCGACATTGTAGGTCGCCGGGTCTATGTCGACGAAGATCGGCGTCGCTCCACAATATCGAATGCTGTTCGCAGTGGCGATAAAGGAGTGGCTGGACGTGATAACTTCGTCGCCCGGTCCGACACCATTCGCGAGCAACGCGAGATGGAGCGCGGTCGTGCAATTTGACACGGCGCAGGCATATCGGGCAGACGTCAAGGCAGCGAATTCGCGTTCGAAGGCTGTCACCTGTGGACCTTGCGACAACCAACCGGACAAAACGGCTTCGCGCGCGGCGTCGGCTTCTGTCGTATCTAGGAATGGCTTCGCAATCGGAATCATGAAACGAGCGCCTCCTTCATTCCAACCTTGCGTTCTTGCGAACTCTCGATCATCTGTTCTCTCGTCAATGCATGAACTCAGGAGGAACCAGAAGATTCAACGCGGTCATCTCGACACCTTTCTTCAGCTCGTGCTCCGCGAACCATTGCAATGAAGGCTCGCCTGGGGCGAACGTGAACGCCCGCAGTTCTGGGCATCGCGCGATTGAAAGCGAGTCATCGACGACGCGTCGTCGATGATAAGCACCCTCAACTCGCTTCCCGCTGCGTTTCGATGCCTCGCATTTAATTTCAACCAGTCAAAATTTAAATTTAAATTATCAAAGATTTAATATCAAGATAAATTTCTACCGTGGGCGCTTTGATTTCGCGTCAATTTTTATGTGCTCACGGGATCTGGGAACTTGCCCTCATCCTGCGTGGCGTCCCGGTATGGCCGCTAGAGGCTTTCTGACGAAAATGCGTCCGTTTCGAACACCGAAATTCCTCTTCATTGTGGCGCATCTGCAGATAACGCCGCACGAGACGTCTCGTCGCGTTGCCATCGATCAGCTCCACGCGCGACTATCGCCCTGCACCGAGCGACAATGTTGACACAACAATAGATCAACAATCCGGGCCACAAATGGGGTTCTTTGAACAAAGCGATGAGCGTCCGATCGTTAACCTCCCCTTTGTTTACGCGCAGCTCGGGAAAGCGCCTGGCGAGTTCGAATGTTCCCCTGTAGGCACGAGTTCTGACCGCGATCAGCTGCAGCACAGTACGTGGGGCGAATACTGTGGACCTCGCGCAGGACAGCGTGTCCCGCTCTTCTGGTCTGAACTGAAGCCGAACATAGGTGTCATCAGCCGTGACGTCAGGAAACTCGCCGAACCGCAGGCGCCCAGCCTCAGATAAGGCGTATACGCCGGACCCGCCGATTCCCTCGCGAGAGGATGGTAGCCGTGACCGAATTCCATAGTATTTACGGACCAGCCAGGAACAGCCCGTCAGATTGATATCAGCCGTAGGCGCCACCACCAAAACGTCGCCTTGCTCCAGCCGTCTTGCCAGAGCTCGAACGGCGTCTACCGTAATAACAATATCGGCATCAGCATAAATCCGCGGGAACACGCTTGAGATTTGATCACCGAGATTCAGGGCGTGGGTTTTCCTTGCGATGTCTGATTCGACAACATGCACGGTTGGACCGAAGCGTCGGGCGACGTTCGCAGTGTGGTCTGTACACCCGTTACAAACGACCACCACGCGGATCTCGTCCAAGGGCGCGTCGCCGACCCATTGGCTTAACGTCCGTGCAATAACGGAACTCTCGTTGTGGGCTGGGACGATGATCGAAATCATGGCAGGCCGGAGCGGGATGGATCAGATGTAGCTACGTTCTAGGCGAACGGTTCGGTCAGCTCACTAGCGGTGCTCGAGCCTCACGGCTGATCACCCGCGGTAGATGCAGGCACCCGATAACAGGGCGAACTCACGCGCGACGGTTGCACCTGCGTGCGTCTAAGGACACCGGCCACTACACGCTCGACCGTCCTGTTCATCGGCGGGAAGCGGCCTTGCGATCGCAATCACGATACAGCCGCCTGTGGTGGACTACCGGCCGTGAGCTCGCGTTCCGCGCGCCACCATTTTACGAGCTCCGACAGGCCCTGCTCAAGCCCAGTCGTGGCCCGGAAGCCCAGCAGGCGCTCCGCTTTTCCGGTAGATGCCTGCCGGCGTGGCACAGGATTGATCGAACGCTCTGGTGCGAACTCCAGGCCTATTCCTTGCCGTCCCATCACAGACGCGAGGGCTTGAGCGAGCTGCACCAAGCTGGTCTCGTTGCCGGTGCCAACGTTGAACACTTCGTCCGTCGCCTTTGCCCTCGCCGCGAGAATATTGGCGCGGGCGACATCGCGGACGTGCACGAAATCCATGGTCTGGCGGCCCTCACCGAAGATAACCGGAGGCCGGCCGGCCTCCAGCCGCTCCATCCAGCGGATCAGCACCTCCGTGTATCGTCCATGCAGGTCCATACGGCTGCCATAGACGTTGAAGTATCGGAACGCCACGTAGTCGAGGCCGTACATGTCGTTGTACGCGCGCAGCAGACCTTCATTGAACGCCTTGGCGGCTCCGTACAGAGTTCGGTTATCGTACGGATTCTGTCGCTCGGTCGTGGGAAACTCCTCCGCCATGCCGTAGACCGATGCAGAGGAGGCGGCAATCACCTTCTCGACGTCATGCTTGACGCAGAGGTCAAGCAGGTCGAACGTGGCGTCCACCATGACTTCCTTGGCAAGACGAGGCTCGGCGGCGCAGTGCGTGATGCGCAGTGCAGCCTGGTGAAACACAAGATCGGCCGCCTTGACCAGCGCGCTCATCAGCTTGCCATCGCGTATATCGCCCTGGACTAGCCGCACCGGCCCGCGGCCCAGCGCCCGGCGAAGATTCTCCGGCCGACCTCTCACCATGTTGTCGAGAGCGACGATTTCGATGCAGCCCTCGTCGCACAACTGGTCGATGATATGGGAGCCGATGAAACCTGCGCCGCCGGTGACCAGAACGCGTTTTCCCTTGAGATCAATCAAGACGCTCTCCTGTTGTGGGACCTTGTCACGAGACTCTCAGGATGCTCTGCTCGGTCGCTCGTCACTTCGCTGGGCCGCAGTGCCGCGCTCCTGAGTGTGGAGGCAACCTCGACCACCTGTTCCGGCAGCAACTCTGGATAAATGGGAAGAGAGAGGAAATCGTTCGCCAGCATCTCGGTGACGGGAAGATCACCGGCACGATAACCGAGTTCTGCATAGGCAGTCTGCAGATGCACCGGAACGGGATAGTGGATCCCGGCGCCGATGCCGGCTTCACGCAATAGCGTCAGCGCTTCGTCGCGCCACGGCAATCTGACCGCATAGACGTGATACACGTGACGGGCGTACGGGGGCGGCTGGGGACGCGGGCATGAAAGATCAGACAGCAGTGCATTGTATCGCTCAGCGAGCGAACGACGAGCTTCCGTCCAGCGCTCAATGTAGTTCAGCTTGACGTTCAGTATCGCGCTCTGAATTTCGTCCATGCGATAGTTGTATCCGGGAATGACGTGATTGTATTTCGTCTCCTGTCCCCAATCCCGCAGCAGTGACACGCGGCGTGCCAATTCAGGCCGATCGGTTACGACGGCCCCGCCCTCGCCAAAGGCTCCAAGATTCTTGCCGGGGTAGAAGCTGAAGCATCCCAGATCGCCAATCGAGCCCGCGCGACGTCCGCGGTATTCCGCGCCATGCGCCTGCGCGGCGTCCTCGATAACGACCAGACCGTGACGACGGGCGATCTCCATAATGGAGTCCATATCGGCCATCTGCCCGTGGAGATGAACCGGCAGGATCGCCTTCGTTCGCGGTGTTATCGCAGCCTCGATCGAACCGGGATGCATCGTCCATGTTACCGGGTCGACGTCGACAAACACCGGCCTGGCTCCGCTGTAGAGGATCGCGGCGGTTGTCGCGACGAAGGTCATGGATACCGTGATGACTTCGTCACCGGTTCCGACGCCCGCCGCCAGCAAGGCAAGATGAAGTGCCGAGGTTCCGCTGTTCACCGCGCGGCAATGGGCGGTCCGGCAATATTCCGCGAAGCGACCCTCAAAGGCAGTGACCTCTGGGCCGAGCACAAAGTGCCCGCTGCCGACGACTCTCGCGACCGCGGCATCGATTTCCGGCTTGATTTGGCTATATTGGGCTTTCAGATCCAGGAAGGGTATCAACATTCAAGTCCTCTATTGGACCAACATTATAATACATTTAACCCGCAATATTATATTTAATCAATCATTAAATCTTGCCGTTTATGTGGTAATTTAAAATGGTTTACGAAGCGCCTCTGCTGAGCCGCGATCGCCCAAGACCGCCGTTTCAGCCGCAGACAATACCCGAGCGGGCACTCCCGCGACGACAGCGCCAGGCGGAACGTCCCTCGTCACCACCGCACCCGCCCCTACGGAGGCCCCCTCTCCGATCGTCACTCCGCACAGAATGGTGGCGTTCGAGCCGATCGACGCTCCCCTCCCGACATGAGTTCGCTGGAGCGTCCAGTCCGAAGTTTGCTGAAGACGGCCATCGGCGGTTGTTGACCTCGGATATTTGTCGTTCGTGAACATCACACCATGGCCGACGAACACTTCGTCCTCGATCGTGACGCCCTCGCAGATGAAGCTGTGCGACGATATCTTGCAACGCGCGCCTATCTTTGCCCCCGCCTGGATCTCCACGAAGGTTCCTATCTTGCTCTCGTCACCGACGAAGCAACCATACAGGTTGACTAGATCAGGATGATAGATCGTGACGTCTTTGCCGAGCTTTACGTCGCTTGTGATGGGCATCTCCGCCTCCAAAAATCGCCAGAATGCCTTATAGGGCCGAACGTGACGGCCTCAGTTTGGGTGCAACACGGGCGAGACCAGCTGCGGCGACATGGAGATGATGCAGTAGCGGGTGGCCGGTCATCAGCAGCCCTAGCCACCAGCAAAGCGCCGCAACGCCCAATCCCGAGGCCAAACCTCCGAGCGATGTCAACATTCCCGCTTCCGTCAGCGCCGCGCAGCCGGATGTGCCGAAAGCGGTTATTACCGTGACGATACCGCTCTTCATCAACGTGCGAGTAATATCTGTTGGCTTGAGGCCTAGATGCCGCCCGATAAAATAGATCGCGACGGCCGCCTGGAAGGGCAACGTCAAAACCGCGGAGGCGGCGACAGCTTGCACACCGAAGAAGGATGCGGCAAAAATTACAAGCAGCGACGGAGGTAGCGAGATGAAAGAAGAGACCAAAGCGTCCCGCACGCTTCCAACCGCTACAAGCATGGGATAACTCAAGCATGCTGCAAAAAGCGCCATGTTGGCGATGCAGAGCAGGCGCACGAGAGGCACGACCTCTAGCCACGTCTCGCCGAGCCAGATCGCGATGATCGGTCGGGCCATAATGGCCACGAATATCAGGAACGGCCAATGCGCGGCGGAAAGTAGCTCGATTGCCTCAAGATAAACGGCCTTCAGGTCGTCCCCCGCTTGGCGCCTGGCGACAATCACCGGCATGATTACAGGGTTCAATACCTGCGTAACGAGCTTGTCGAACGTTTGCGTCAGGTTGATCGCTCGGCTGTACAGTCCGACGGACATAAAGTCCATAATTCTTGCAAGGAACAGCTGGGGCGCCAGATTGTAGAATACGTTGATGACGCTGACCCCGCTCGAATAGAGGCCAAAGCTGACGATGTCGCGGCATTCGTGGAGCGAGGGACGCAGTGCGCCGAAGTCTCGATGACTGGCGAGCAGCGCCAGAGTCAGACTCACGCTTCCCGCCAGGGCCCCCCATACTGGGGCCATATAGCTAAATCCCGCGATCGCAAGTCCGATTGAGACCAGAGCAACCGCCACACTTGCTGCGAAGTTGCACAGGGCCAACGTACCGAATTGCATGTCTCGACGCAGCAAGGCAGAAATTGTCCCGGAAAATGGTGCCAGAAGAAAATTCAGCGCTGAAACCTCGATGCCCCTCTTGAGGCTTTCCTCGGCAAAGAGATCTGAGAGCGCACGCGCAAGAACAAAAAGAAGAAGCGCAATCGCAATCGAGATTCCAAGCGCGACGGTGAAAGCCGAGCGAACATTGGCTGGAGACAATTCACGCTTCTGAATCAGATAATTTCCGCCCCCGAACTCCTGAAAGGATGCGCCAATTACTGCGGTGATGGCATTGACGACCGCATAGACTCCGAATTCCGCCGGCGACAGCAGACGCGCGAGGACCGCCGTTGCAACAATGAACAGCGCAAGGCTGCCGTAACGGTCGGCCGCCGAAAACAAGATGGAACGTTGTACCGAATTCATCGCGTCAAGCCGTCGCCGTCGCACGTTCCGGGATCCCGCGCTGCTGCCGTTTCAGCAGGACCGGTTTGCCGTGCTTGGCGATCGAGCGCGATGCAGCCTCCAGGACCTCGATCACCCGCAGTCCGGACATGGCACTCGAAATCGGCGGCGTGCCGCTCCGCACACAATCGATGAAGTGCTCGACCTCTATCAGCAGCGCTTCCTTGGGGGAAACGTGAGGCGCCCACATATCGCCAGCCCGATAACCGATTCGGAATTGATGAGCTTTATCGGAGGGGCCATCGACGGTGATACCCTTGTCATACACCTTGATCTTTTCGGTCGGTTCAAGATCGTCATAGACGATCATCTTCTTGCTGCCTCCGATAAACGTCTGGCGGACCTTGATCGGGGAGAGCCAGTTAACACTGACGTGCGCGACACATGCACTATCGAAGAACAAGGTGATATGGGCCATGTTTTCCGGAGAGCCGACCACGTGGCACGATCCTGTCGCCGAAACCGCAACGGGCTCCTCATCCAGGATATTATGGATGATCGAAATGTCGTGTACCGCCAGATCCCAGATCACATTGACGTCGCTCTGGAACAGGCCGAGGCTAGAGCGCGTGCTGTCGTAGTAATAGACACTACCAAGCTCTTTCTTGAGTAGGAGCTCGCGGATTTTCTGCACGGCCGGCGTGTAGAGAAAAGTGTGATCCACCATCAATGTCAGACCGCGCCGGGCCGCCTCATCAATCAGGTGTCGGGCGAGATCCGAATTTTGTGCAAGCGGCTTCTCCACCAGAACATGCTTCCCTGCCTTAAGTGCAGCCAAAGTCAGTTGATAGTGCGTATGAACCGGCGTAGCGATGGCCACGGCATCGACGGCTGGGTTCTTGAGAAGCTCATCGTAACAAGACGTCGTTATTACCCCTGGATAAAAACGCTTGCTGGCCTCGAGCTTTTCCGAATCGAGGTCGCTTATGCCGATTAGACGCACCGATCGATGAGCGGCGAAATTGCGGACGAGGTTCGGTCCCCAATAGCCGTATCCGATGACTGCAACTCCAATTGACTCGTTCGACATTCTCGCGGGTACTCCAATTAACGATGACGGTGGGAACATCAAGCAGTCCTATGCGCTCTCTCGCGTTGCTGGCGTATGCGGGTAGATCCATGGTCGGCCCAGCGCGAATGGAGTGAGCAACTGCTCGACAGTCTCAGGCCCTGAAGCATCGGCGGCCACCGACCAACGACAACCACATTTAATATAATAATTGGGCATATATTAATTAGCAAGGCAAATTTAAATTCACTACGCATTAATTTCAAGGCGCACTGCGGATTTAATGTGAGCGACGGTCGGGCCAGGGAACAGCGCAGGCGCTGGATCTGGTATTCAGGCTGTTGGTGAAGGCCTCTCACCCCTAACCGGCTGACGACAACTTGTTGAGCGGACTCGCAGCACGGTTCGTGAACGGTACTGATCTCTGCACGAAGACTCCTTCGGATCCTGAACTTCACGGAAGTCGCAGAGCGTCACGGTTAGTTGCGCAGGCCTGCCGTCGGTCCAAACCGGATTATTTGCGACTGGAGTTGCGAAGACGCGCCATACAGCGATCGGGATGAGAAGTTCCTCAGCCATCGGCGGTGGCCAACGGCAAAGAGGATGACGTTGGCGGTATCGCCGGCGCGGGCCTTCGCAATACCAGCGGCCGAGGTGGCCTTTGTTCGGATGGCTGATCATGGGCTCGCGGATGGGCGTCGCAGCTCGCGCCTGATGTCGCCGAAGACGACGCGTCTCTGGCCGGAGATGAAGACTCGTGTGGATTTTGCGCGTCAGGCGTTATCCCCTGTCGACATAGCCCCGCTCGATCGCACATCCGCTCAGTGTCTCGGTATCGCCAATGACCTGGCGCGGGAGGTGACCATCGTAAGAGCTGTCCGGCAACGCCTCGGCGTCAGCACGAACCGGCTGCCGGGGCAGGCCGGTTATTAGTGACGGTGGAGGCTTTGATGCCAAAACTCGCAGGGCGCAGCGGCTTTGCCGCTGCCGATGCATTCGACCTCCGGGGCGAGTTCCCCGATCGGCCCTTTCAGCCAAACTGCCCGGCAGTCTTAGATTCCTCAGTGGCCACGGCGTTTACGGCTGCGTCTGTCCAACCATTTGCCCACCGCCAGCGGTTCCTCCAGACCTCATTCCACTGACGTGCACTCGCGCCATAATCCTTGTTCCGCCATAGCGCTGCGGCCGCTGCATATCCAAGCCATCGCGTTAACGGCATGAGCAGATACAATCCCCTGCCGATCATTCGGGAAAGGGGCGACCAGTGTCGGTCCATCAGGGTCACGCGGCCGGCGAGCAGGTGGATCCGGAGCTCGCTTTTCTGAGGATATGAAGCTCCACCGTAATGTATGATGGTTGCCGTTGGAGTGATCTTCGGCCGGGCACCAAGTTTTCGCGCCCGAATGCACAGATCGGCCTCTTCCGCATACATGAAAAACACCGGGTCGAACCCTCCGAGGTCCTGCCAGAGCGCGCGCTCAATCAGGAAAAAGCAGCCCGATACGATGTCGACGGACCGGACCGAATCCCGCTTCCAGCCTGGATAGGCTTCCGGACTGAACGCCGCGCTGCTCTTGAATAGGTTCAATCCAACGGCCCAGCAGAACACGCTCCATAACGTCGCAAACTTCCAGCATGATGCCGGGTTCAAAGATCCATCGGCGAAGACAGTGCGCCCTCCCCATATGCGACATTCGGGAGCAGTGTCGGCAAATTCATTAAGAAGATCGATCGCGTGGTCCAGGACCACAGTATCCGGATTGATGAGTAACAGCCGGCGCCCCCGTGCACCTTTCGCTGCGATGTTGTTGGCTTTGCCGAAACCAACATCCCGTTCCGACGTGATCAGCTTGACGGCCGGGAAATGTTCCCTGATCGCCTCCGAAGAGCCATCAGTGGATCCGCTATCGAACACGATCAGCTCATATCGAACCCTGGTCGTTTGCTCCAAAATCGAACGGATACATTCAATCGTCATCTCGCGCGTGTTGTGGGTTACGACGATGATACTAACGTCCATTGCAAGCCTCCGAAGACGATACAAACGTTCTCAAACCGGGGTAACCAGTCGCGTGAGACATTTTGCCCGTTATCCGTTCAGCCCAGCGACAAGCACCAGAGATCAAGGATTACCTCGTTCAAGATAGCAACACCTCCGGCCATTACGTTCTATTCTCAATAGGAGTATGTTCCGCGTCGATGAACGTCCGAATGGTGTCTATGAGATGAGATGATGCTTGCCCGCCGAGCCGCTCGGCGGTTTCAGCAGAGCCGACTCGGTCCAGCCTCTCGACCAATTCCTTCTCGTCGAGAGCAACGACGATCCGGCCTTGTTGGGCGAAACGCCTTGCGCTTGCGACCTGATGATCATTTCGATGCTCGCCCAGCTCCGCTCGGCGAGGCATGACAATGATCTGCTTCCCCAGCTCGAGCGCCGTGATGATCGACCCCATGCCCGCATGGGCGACCACAAGACTTGCTGATTCCACACATCTCCTGAATTCGCTGGGATCAATAAACCGTTCGACGCGGATGTGCCGGGCGCGATATTCTGCCGGACCCGTTTGGGCGAACACGTCCGTTCTTCCACGCACGCCGGCCCATTCATCGATGGTCCGGATCAAGCGGTCGAATTGCCCCTGCGTTCCGACCGTCACGAAAATCATAGCACCGCACCTTCATAGTGGGGTCCTTCGGGGCGCGCCAGGTGAGGCCACTGCGTCAGCCAAAGGTCGGCAGAACGACCAATCCTGAACCCGGACATCGAGAGATGCTCTACGTTGGCGATGCTATCGAGCCAGATGGTTCGCGCACCCATAATCCGTCCGAGTCGCAGCGCCAAATATCCCGGAGCGGCCCCCGTAGAAATGATGATATCGGGCCTCTCACTCCAAATGATGCGCGCGAGGCTTCGGGCAGTTTGCAAAAGCCTGATCTTGGTCCAACGATTGGCATCGTTCACCACGTAAAATTTGTGACCCGCCACTTGCGCGCGATAGGATTCGTGAACAGTCACGAAAACGACGTCGCAACCTTCGAAGGCGTCCTTGATGCGCAAGAGTTGCACCCAGTGCCCTCCTCCCGAGGAAACCGCCAACAGTTTTGGACGATGGCGCGCCGACCGCACACTTGGATGTTGCTGCAGCATGAAGCCTCGAAACATGGCTTGGCCTCCTTTAGACTCGTGAACCGGAAGTCCCGGCTGCAGACGAGAAAAAGTGAGTTCGAACAATCATGCGGAGTTAAGTGGAAACTTCTCCGATTTTTGATTAACTAGCATTAAATAATTTAACTGTCAAAATATCTATTAAATTATTTAACATCGGCCGAGAGGGTCATCAGAGGGTTGGGCCGTCGGAATCGGTCACTATCGCCCCCGCGACTTTGCGCAAGGCACCAGACGAGATCCCGAATTTGCGGAATTTGTCAGTATTCCCGGATGCTTTCATCCAGGCCGCGAAGCAGCGGATACAGGAAATACGAAATGACGGTACGCCGTCCGACCTTCAGCTCGGCTGTGACTGCCATGCCCGGGATCAACTGCATGCGTTGGGGCGGCAGGCGAAGATGCGTATCGGACAGGTCAACGCGTACGCGGTAGTACGGCGTCGTTTGGTGACGTGCGCCTTCACCCTTCGGATCAGGGGAAAATGAATCCTGACTGACGACGCTGACCTCTCCGGTGGCCGTTCCGTATTTCTGGAATGGAAACGCTTCGAACTTGATCCGCACCGGCTGCCCAACCGTTACCTGGCCAATGTCCCTCCCCTCCACGTTAACTTCGGCCTGGAGTGGCGCGTCACGGCGGACGAGCATGAAGAGCGTTTCGGCCTCCCGGACCACAGAGCCAACTGTGCGGTTGGCAATCTCGAGCACCACCGCATCTGCCGGAGCCTGCAGCACGATCAACTGCCGGCGCAGCTCGGCCTTCTTGAGGTCTTCGGCGGTACTGTCCCGCTTGGACAAGGTCTCGACCAAGTCCTGATAGGCGGTGCGACGAAACTCCTCCGCGAACACCTTTTGATCTGCCCGGGCCTTGTCCAAACGATGCGTGTTGTCGACGATGCTGCCGCGAACACGCGCCAAATTGCTCTCGACCTCCAGCCGCGCATCACGGGAAAGCAGGAAGTTCAGCTTTGACCCCACCTCCTTGGCCATCAACGAACTTCGCATGCTCTCGACGAGCTGCATGTTGTCCAGCCGTTGAACCAGGACCGCCTCTTCGTCCTGCGCTGTCTTCAGATTGGCCTGCGCGGAGGCTATCTGCGCCTCGTAGTTCTGGAACTGGGCCTCATACGCGCTCTTTCTCTGCAAGAACACTTTCTGCTGAAGCATCTCATCGGCATTTGCAGGATTCCTGACGACATACTCCGCCCCATCCAATTCCGCTCGGAGCCGGGCGATAGCCGCGTCGAAGGCGGCGACGCGGATACGTAGCTGATCGAGGTCCGCTTGCGAGAAGGTTGGATCAAGGGTCGCCAGCACGTCGCCGCGGTTGACTCGGTCGCCAGGCTTGACGTTGATCTCCCGAATTACCGACGTTTCCAGCGACTGCACGACCAGATTAGGTAGAGTCGTGATCAGCTTGCCCTGCGCGGTCACGATCATATCGACTTGCGACAGCGACGCCCAGGCGATCGCAACCGCTATCAGCGCAACAACAGCATAGAGCATCATGTGCGCGACGCGCGACGGCACTCGCTGCTCGATCTCCAACGCGTCGGACTGGAATTCCGTAACTACGGGTGGCCGCCGCTTAACCGGCCTGAACATCGTTCGGCGCCTTCGATCGACCGTCTTTGCGACCGATTCGTCGGGCCTTTTGCTCGCGGAAGATTTTTCCATCCTGCTCATGCGACGTGCTTCGTCTGCTGGTTCCAGAGATGTCGGTAGATCGTGCATTTCGACAGAAGGTGGTCATGACGATCGATATCGACCACACGACCACGGTCGATGACGAGGATCTGAGCGGCCTCCGTCAACATCGAGAGCCGGTGCGAGACGATGATGACGGTTCTTCCCGCCGCCAGGCGGCGCAGATTGCGCCTGATGATCATTTCACTCTCGGAATCGAGTGCACTGGTCGCTTCGTCGAGGATCAATATGCGCGGATTGGTGATTAGAGCTCTCGCGATGGCCAGCCGCTGCTTCTGACCGCCAGAGAGGTTCGACGCCTCCTCCTCCAGCATGGTGTCGAAACCGCGGTGTAGCCGTTCAATGAACTCGTCGGCCCCCGCCAGTTGCGCCGCCCTAACAACTTCCGCGAAGGTTGCATCGCGCTTTACGCAGGCGATGTTCTCGCGAACCGTTCCGCGAAACAGGAAATTGTCCTGCAGGACAACTCCAAGATTCCGGCGCAGGTGAGCGAGATCGAGCTCCCTCGCATCATATCCGTCAATGCGCAGCAAGCCCTGCTGCACCGGATACATTCCCGAGATCAGCCTTGTCAGCGTAGTTTTGCCCGAGCCGCTCCGGCCGACGATCCCGAAGATCGAGCCCGGTGCGATGGAGAAGGAGACTTGATCGAGTGCCGGCGCTCCTTCCGGTCCATAGCGGAATGAGACATTCTCGAACTCGATGTTCCCAGCAAGATCTGGGCGCAGTCCATCGCTCTTGCCATCACGCTCCGGTTTCTGGTTCATCACCTCGCCGAGCATCTTAACTGCGAGCGCAACTTCTTGATATTCGTGCACCATAGTCACGAGCTGGACGAGCGGTCCCGAGACCCGCCCCGCCAGCATGTTGAACGCGACGAGTGCGCCGATCGTCATTTCGCCGCTGAATACGTCGAGCGCGCCCAACGCGATGATCCCGAGCGTCATCATTTTCTCAAGAAAACCCGTAACCGCCTGGGCGCCCGCCGAAATCTTCTCAACCCCGAAGCGCATCGTTACCGACTGAGCGCAGCGTTGGTCCCACACCCTGCTCTGCAGCGGCTCCATCGCAAGCGATTTCACTGTGCGCATGCCGTGAACGGTTTCAACAAGAAGTGCCTGCCGCGCGCCCTCGGCCTGGTAGAGGTCGTATAGACGACGCCGGAACGGACCCATCAATAATGTGACGACGGTCGCACTGACAGCGGTGAAGGCCAGGACCAGACATGTCAGCTTGGCGCTGTAGAGCGCCAGCACCGGAATGAAGACGAACAGCGACAAAGCATCGAGGGTGGTCAGGAAGAGCCGGCCAGTCAGGAATTCGCGAATCCGCGCCGCCTGCTGCATGTGCTTTACGAGAACGCCGGCTGAAATGTGGTCGAAGAACGTTATCGGCAGCCCGAGGAGGTGGCCGAATGTCTTGGTTGCGACCCGGATATCGACCCTGTTTGTTGCGTAGAGCAACAGGTAACGTCGCAAGAAGCCGAACGTCGCATCGAAGACAAGTGCTGCGGTCGCGCCGGCCGTGAGCACATAGAGCGTCGTAAAGCTCTCATGCACAAGAACCTTGTCGATGACAAGTTGAAAGAAGATCGGAAGCACAAGGCCCAGCGCGTAGAGGAGAATCGCAGCAAGCGCGACATTGCCGAACAGCCGCCATTGCCGGAGAAGTTCGGGTACGAACCACCTCAACCCGAACGTTCTCCGACTGTCTGACGACAGATTCTCACGCTTCGTCAGGACTACATCACCGGCCCAGCGCGCGCAGAACCGGCCTTTGTCAACGATCAAGGGTTCGCTCTGACGGTCGGCAAGCGGATCGAATACCGTTACCCCCTCCATACCGTCTGCTTCCTGCCCGGCGCCAAGGACAACGATCCAATTGTCGTTCGAGAGGCGGACGATGGCCGGATAGGCCTCTCCCAGACGACATAGCGCGCCCCAATCGAGGATCACAGATTTTGCACGAAGCCCGGCCTCGCGTGCCATTCGCAACAGCAGATCCGTCGCGACCGCCTTGCCCTCGGTGGCGTAGGCATGCTGCAGACGGTCCGCAGGCAGATCAATGCCGTGATGAGCTGCGACTTTGGCTAGACTTTCCAGTGCCGTTCGAGCAGCTGTATGCGGTGCTTCAGCGCAAACCACTACCGAGCTATCGGCGCCGCCGAGTTCAGCTGAAATTACTTGAGGCATTCGGAGACCGTGGGCTAATCGTGGCTGAGGGTGCGCGCTCGACAGACGTAATGTTGTGCGGAGACTCCGCCGTCCTCGGCTGGTTGCGCCGGATGGCGCCGGCATCGATCAGGCCTTGGAGAGCGTTCTGCATCACCTCGACTGAGTTCGCGAACGATTCCACCGAGAGGATCAGCCTCTGACATAAGACTTTCTTAGGTGCATTATTGGCGTCACGCTCCGTCGGCGAAAGGCTGATCAGATCGACCCGAACGATCGACCCACCAACCGTGATCTCGTCTACTCCATCGGTATAGGTTTCTGCGTGCATTCCAAGACTCCTATGCTGCCAGCTGCGCCCTGAAGAGAACATCCACGGCGTAGCTGGTCGAGTTGAAGGTGTTGGTCGGGAAGAGGCTTCCGGTCCCGTAGGCGTAGACGCCATTGCCGCCACTGGATGCGGACGAAGGAGCTGTCAACGGTCCGTTCGTGACTGAGTTGGCAAAGAGATTTGGATCGGCCGAGTAATTTCCCGCAGTGTGGTAGGAGGCGATATAGGTGGTCCCCGCAGTTATCGTCACCGGCGTACTGAAGTTGACCTGCTGCCAACCGCTGGTCGTCTCAGTGGAGAAGGTGGCAGTGGCTAACAGGGTACCCGTGCTGCTCCATAGATCCGCGACGTGTGTGCCCGTGTTGCTCGGTCCTTTGTAGAAACGCAAGCCGGTGATGTCGCCTCCCGTTGACGCCTGGAATTTCATACCGAGCTCGACTGAATGGGGGTCGCTGGCCGTCACCACGCTCGGCGTGGGATTGGAGCTGAACAGGCTCACGGTGCTGGACGACGAAGCCAGGACAGTCAGGCTTGCGGTTGCGCTGGCGGTATCGCCCCGGCCATCCGAGATGGCGTAGGTGAACGACGCCGGTCCGGTGTAGCCGGTCGTCGGCGTGAAGGTCACGGTATTGGCGCTGAAAGTTGCCGTGCCGTTTGCGGGACTGCTGACGCCTGTGATCGTCAGCGGATCCCCGTCCGGATCGCTGTCGTTGGCGAGCAGCGCAGAGGCGGGGATATTGAGCGCGGTATTCTGGGTCGTGGTGAAACCGCTGTCGTTGACCGCAACCGGCGGTCTGTCGGTGCCGCCGCCGGTCGAGGCGGTAAACACCACGTCAGCCCAGTAATTCGAAGCGCCGAAAGTACTGGTGGGGAAGAGACCGGCGCTGCTGGTGCCGCCATAGGCATAGACGCCGTTGCCGCCGGCAGCGGCGGAGGAAGGGGCCGTCAGGCTGCCGCTGGTGAAGGCGCTGCTGAAGAAGTTGTTGGTCGCCACATATGCGCCGTTGGTGTGATACGACGCGACATAGGTGGTGTTGGCGGCGATCGAGACGGGTGTCGCCAGCGTCACGGTCTGCCATCCGCTGGCCGTGGTGTTGGTGAAGGTTGCGCTGGCGAGCTTGGTGCCGGTCGAGGACCACAGGTCGAGAAGATCCGAGCCGGTGTCGCCGGGGCTGCGGTAGAACTTCAGCGCGGTGATCTGCCCGGCCGTGGAGGACGTGAACTTCACACCGACTTCAATCGGCGAGCGGTCATTCAAGTTGGTCTGCGCCGGGGTGTTCGAGCCGGTGAAGAGGCTCGCTGTTGTTGAGGACGAACTAGTCACGGTCAGAGAGACCGACGCACCGGCGGTACCGCCCCGGCCATCCGAGATGGCGTAGGTGAACGACGCCGGTCCGATGTAGCCGGTCGTCGGCGTGAAGGTGACGGTATTGGCGCTGAAAGTTGCCGTGCCGTTTGCGGGACTGCTGACGCCTGTGATCGTCAGCGGATCCCCGTCCGGATCGCTGTCGTTGGCGAGCAGCGCAGAGGCGGGGATATTGAGCGCGGTATTCTGGGTCGTGGTGAAACCGCTGTCGTTGACCGCAACCGGCGGTCTGTCGGTGCCGCCGCCGGTCGAGGCGGTAAACACCACGTCAGCCCAGTAATTCGAAGCGCCGAAAGTACTGGTGGGGAAGAGACCGGCGCTGCTGGTGCCGCCATAGGCATAGACGCCGTTGCCGCCGGCAGCGGCGGAGGAAGGGGCCGTCAGGCTGCCGCTGGTGAAGGCGCTGCTGAAGAAGTTGTTGGTCGCCACATATGCGCCGTTGGTGTGATACGACGCGACATAGGTGGTGTTGGCGGCGATCGAGACGGGTGTCGCCAGCGTCACGGTCTGCCATCCGCTGGCCGTGGTGTTGGTGAAGGTTGCGCTGGCGAGCTTGGTGCCGGTCGAGGACCACAGGTCGAGAAGATCCGAGCCGGTGTCGCCGGGGCTGCGGTAGAACTTCAGCGCGGTGATCTGCCCGGTCGTGGAGGACGTGAACTTCACACCGACTTCAATCGGCGAGCGGTCATTCAAGTTGGTCTGCGCCGGGGTGTTCGAGACGGCAAAGAGGCTTGCCCCGGTCGTGCCGTTGACGTTGACGCTGACCATGGCTGGAGTTGTCTGCAGGTTGACGCTGTCGTCGGTCGCGCGCGCTTCGATGACATGCGTGCCGGGACCCACAGCGGCCCACGCGTAGCTCCAGTTGGTCGTCCCCGACGCAGGGTGCCAGGTCGTGCCGCCGTCGGTTGAAACCTCAACGCCGGCCACACGGCCACCGACGTCCGAGGCGGTGCCGGTAATAGTGACCGTCTGGTCCTGGTTAAAGCTCGTACCGCCTGTCGGGGAGGTGATGACGGAGGTTGGGACGGTGTGGTCGGCGGAGGCCTGCGCGAGCACAAGGCTGGCCTGCAGCGTCTGCGGCGTTACTCCCATGTCGGCGAACAGATTGACCATCGATTGCTGCACGGCGGTGCTCACCGGCGCAGTAAGGCCACGATAGTCCGCGTGCTGATCTGACAAGCCCCACGACCACATGACCGTGCCGGCGCCGAACACCAACGCGCCGCTGGTCGTGTCACGGTACAGCGTCAGGCTGTGTGTGGCCGTGCCAGAACCTGTGGTCAACCCGTTGTCCAAGAGCAACGTGTTCACGTTCCTCGTCGTCGACGACATGTCGATCAACCCGGCGGGCCGGAAACCGTTGTCGAGGTCGCTGTCCCACTCGTAACCCAGTAGATGCGTCAGCGTCCCGCCGTTGCCGCTGGCGACGCTGGTGTTTCTCCAGAACCGGAGTTGCGACATGCTGGCGGGAATCGTGATGTTGTCGAGCGTGCCGATATCGTCGACCGTGAAGATCGTGCCGGAGAGTGAGTTTTCCGGAGTCCCCGGTCCGTACACGGGATCGCGAAACAGACCCGCTCCGCCGTTGGCGGTGCCGTTCGGGTCAAGTTGCGTGCCGCTCCAGATGTCTTTGTACTCCACAATTGTCCGGTTGGGCGTATGGCTAGCGTCGAAACTCGGAGCAAGCTCCGTGTCCCAATAAATTTGATTACCGCTTAGAAAGGCGAGATCGACACCCGCGTCTGCCGCGGCCTTGACATTGGCGAATTGTGATTGCGTCCAGTATTCGTCGTGGCCAACATCGATGTAGGCGTTGGTGTTGCGCAGCAATCCGGGGCTGGTCGCGGCATCGATGCCGGAGATGTAGCTGACATCGTAGCCGTTCTGCTCCAGCCAATAGATCGCGGCATATTCCTCGCCAAACAGAAAATCCGCCGGCCCGGCCAAGTTGGACGTTGAATTCATGGCGATCGGACGATTGTAGCTGACGGCATAGGCACGATCGTCCTTGCCATTGGGGCCTTGATAAAGATTATATCCGCCCCAGGGATTGTACGCTTCCCAGGTCTGATCACTGGTCTGGAACAGAATGCCCGAGGTGGTGCCGTCGTTACGGACGATGAATGGAATCATGTTCTCGTCATCGCCTGTATCCGTCGTCAGCTTGGCGAAGTAGACCCCCGAGACGGCCGTGCTGGGAATTGTCCATGAGTCCGTCACCGACCAGTTCCCGGCGTCGACAGTTTTGGTCGCAGAATTGAAGATTGGGTTTGGCTGATTGTCCGTTCCAGTATGATGCATACTGCCGATCAGGTGCGCGCCATTGCCACCATAGTAGCCAAGTCGGTAGATATCGAGCGTGTAGCCCGTCACCGACGAGGCGGTGTCAATCTTGAACGACACGGTCTGTCCGGCATTGGTGCTGATCTGTGTCGCGAAGCCTTCAATCTGCGAGTCGCCTGCGTTCGCGATCGAGCCGTGGATCGCCCATGTGCTCTTCGGCGTACCCGGCAGTTGATTCTCAGTGACAATTTTGTTGCCCGCGTCGCTGAAGGTCGCCGTCCCCGTTTGGGCGCCGGAGGTCGCGGTGAGTTGCAATGTAGCTCCGGTCGCTCGGCCATCAGCGGGCACCTGCCATTGCGCGACGACTGTCCCATTGGCCAGCCCATCCATGTCGCCGATGCCGCCGTCTTTGATCGTGAAGGGCGTATAGACATCGGCAATGCCGTTAGCGCCGGGCGCGCTCACTAGATCGGCAATATTGAATGTGACTGACGCCCCCGACCCGATGCCGGCTGCGCTAAACGTTGCCGTACTGCCCGGCGCGTAGTCCGCCCTGTCCGTCGTTAGGAACAGCGAATTGACGGCAGATCCGCCACGTGCGCTGGAGGGCAGCGCAGCCTCGTCGGGGGAGGCCTGGAACGAGACCGGTCTACTCAACATCGAAGACGTGGATGATGGATCCACCAATCTGGAGTGAGACGCTGGCCGGCCTGCCATTCCCGCAGCCGCATTGGGCAGGTGCTCTGACCCGATGACTGGCCCCGTGTGCGGTGGGGTCCAAGATCCCTCGAAAGCGGATGGACCGTAGCCGCCGCTCGAATTGATCCAATGACTGGTGCCGGTGCTCGATGATGCCTGCGCCACCTGATGGTCGGGCACGAATGAGAACGCCGGGCCCCCTGCGTTGGGGCGAGCCAACAGACTTGCCGAACTCGAGAGCAGAGCGGCCAACCTCGATTGGAATGGCGGGATACCGCGGGCCAGCTTCCTGCCGAAGCCGCCACGCGACAGCAATGCAGTTGCCACCTGACCAGCGTTGATAACCGCAATTGCCCTGGACAGGGGATTCGGCCCGCCGACCGCCTGGTCCGCATTCAGCGAGATCCCAAACTGATTCAATACTGGCGGTGTCCAGGCGCCGGCCGTTGGCCACAACCATGCACCTCGCGCGCTGGCATCTGACCAGCCGGAATCGGCTTCTTCCGGCAAGAGGGGCTCGGTTCCTCGATCAAGGACGCTCGCCTTTTGGTTCAGCATGGCCGGCCTCTCGAAATCAGCACAACAGAATGCGATTCAATTAATAATTAAATCAACCGTAATTTCAATCCATTTATTTTAACATTTAACTTAACGGCGAAACTGCAAGGTTTCATTGAGATACCTGCCATACCCGCTCTTCTGCAGCGACTCGGCCAACGCGAGAAGTTGATCACGATTGATGGAGCCGGAAGGCGACCTCCTCAAGACAGGCGATCTTCATTCCCTGCCGCTTTTCGAGGGTTTGGACGAACGTCCCACCATCGATGAGCGACGCACCCGTGCCGGTATCCATGCCAGGCAAACCCGCGCCCCATGCGCTCGACATGAGCGCGTCGGCTGAAAGGTAGCGCATTTGCAGATCGGTGATCTCAAGCTCGCCGCGCGGCGACGGTTCAACGCGACGAGCGTAGCGGACAACGCGATTATCGAAGAAGTAAAGACCGGTGATCGCCCAAATCGACGCTGGCTAGCTCGGCTTCTCCTCGATCCGTATCGGACGATCCGCCTCGTCAAATGCCACGACGCCATATCGTTCCGGATCGCGCACATGATACGCGAAGACCCTGGCGCCTTCCTCACGTCCCGCCGCCCTGGCCAGCAGTTCACTCAGACCATCGCCGAAGAAGATATTGTCGCCAAGCACCATCGCCACACGATCGCTTCCGATGAATCGGCACCAACAATGAAGGCGTTCGCGAGACCGGCAGGACGGGTCTGTTCCGCGTAGCTGAGCCGAATGCCCCATTGGCTCCCGTCCTCTAGCAACCGCTCGAACTGACACCGGTCTGACGGCGTGGTAAGAATCAGAATTTCGCGGATCCCTGCCAGCATCAGCGTCGACAGGGGATAATAGATCATCGGCTTGTCATTGATCGGGAGCAACTGCTTGCTGACCAGGCACGTGATCGGACAGAGGCGCGTTCTGCTGCCGCCAGCCAGCACGATTCCCTTCAGCATCGGTGTCTCCTTCTCCGACCAGCTGGTCAAGACAAGCTTCGAGTGAATGGCGCCAGGACGCCAGGCGAATTCCGAACACGCGTTCGGCCTTGGATGAATCCAGGCGCGAGTTTCGAGGCCGACGCGCAGCGGTCGGAAACTCTTCAGTCGTGATCGCCTCGAGCGCCGGAATCCGCGCTCCACGACGGGAAAGCTCGTCGAACATTGCCTTCGCAAAGTCGTGCCAGCTCGTCTCGCCTTGACCGGCGAGATGAAAGATGCCGGCCGCGGCCCTGCGATCGACCGTTACTGACCGTTCTGCGATCTGAAGGACAGCCTCCGCGAGGTCGTATGCGTAGGTCGGATTTCCCTGTTGGTCCCGGACAACCCTTGCGATGGGCTGCGTCTCGCATAACCGCAACATCGTTCCAACGAAGTTGCTGCCATAGGGGCTGTAAAGCCACGAGCATCTGATGACGGTCGCGAGCGGATGCGCGGCCAATACAGCAGCTTCGCCGGCAAGCTTCGACGCGCCGTAGACATTTAACGGCGCGGGAATGTCGCTTTCGTCGTACGCATCCGGTTTTGCGCCGTCGAACACATAGTCGGTCGAGAGATGGATGAGTGGAATGTTCATCTGCCAAGCGACGTTTGCCAACGTTGCCGCACCATCGCGGTTGATGCTGAACACTTTCGCGGCTTCAGATTCGGCCCGATCGACCGCTGTATAAGCGGCCGTATTGATGATTGCCGACGGCGCGATCGACGCGATGAGCTTGTCGTTCCCTTCGCGGTTCTCCAGATCGAGTTCTGGCCGCCCGAGAGCCACCGCAGGCAGACCGCGCGCTGCAGCGAGATCACGAAGACATCTGGCCAACTGACCGTTCCGCCCGGCAATGAGGATGGGTCGATCTGTCATCTTTACCTCAATGTTGAGCAGCGAGCAGACCCAGACGCGAGCCGTCATAGACACCGCAGCGAGCACGTTGCCACCATGCACGATTGTTGAGATACCATCCGACGGTTTCGGCCAAGCCCTGTTCGAAGGTTCTCGTCGGCTCCCAGCCAAGTTCGCGATGCGCCTTAGACGCGTCGATTGTATAGCGCGCATCATGTCCTGGACGATCCGGCACGAACGTAATGAGAGATCGCCTCGCTCCCGCGCCCGGGGATAACCGATCCACCATGTCACAAATCCGGGTGACCACCTCCAGGTTGGACCGCTGGCCATCTCCGCCGAAATTGTACTTCTCGCCCGGTCTTCCTTCGTACAGAAGTCTTATCAAGCCAGCGGCATGATCATCGACATGAAGCCAGTCGCGAATATTTCTGCCGTCGCCGTAGACCGGTAGCGGCTTCCGCTCGAGCGCATCGAGGATGGTCAGCGGGATGAGCTTTTCCGGGAACTGGTACGGCCCGTAATTGTTCGAGCAATTCGATACGATGACCGGCAGACCGTAGGTTCGAAACCACGCGAGTGCGAGGTGGTCCGAGGCCGCCTTGCTCGCCGAATACGGCGAACTCGGCCTGTAGGGCGTGTCCTCGCGAAACAAATCCTCCGGCCCCAATGAGCCGTAGACTTCGTCTGTCGAGACGTGGATGAGGCGGAACTGCTTCCGCCGCGGAAGCGGCAGACGTTCGTAGTAGGTCCTGGCCCCCTCCAACAGCGTGTAGGTACCAACTATATTGGTGCTGACGAAGGCCTCGGGTCCGGTGATCGAACGGTCGACGTGGCTTTCGGGGGCCAGGTGTATGATCGCATCCGGCTCGTAGTCGGCGAACGCGAGATCCATAGCCTCTCGATCGCAGATGTCGGACTGCAGGAATGCATAAGACCCCAGCCCCTCGATGCTCGCCAGCGAAGTCAGGTCGGCTGCGTATGTCAACTTGTCGATGTTGACCACCGCGGCACTGGTCTGCAGCACCAAACGGCGACACACAGCAGAACCGATAAAGCCCGCTCCGCCGGTCACCAGGATACGCATTCCACTCATCTCCACTATTCGAAAACGCAAGCAAGCTGCTTGAGCGCAGGAAGGGTCTGGTCCTTTGGCGATATCTGAGCCTCTGACGGTGTGACGGGCCACTTGATCGCTAATGCGGGATCAGCCCAATAGACGCCGCTGTCATGGCTGGGGGCGTAGACTTGGTCGACCTTGTACAAGACGACGGTCTTGGGCTGCAAGGTACAGAACCCATGCGCGAATCCCTTCGGAACGAAATCAGGATTCCCTTCTCCGCAGCAAAAGCCGATTGCTGAAAGGTCTCACAGAAGTAGCCGCGGGCATCGAAAAACCGATCTGTTCGAATGACTTTGACATCGGGGATCGCCAAGGATCGCAGTTCCAGCATTGGGCACCTCCTGCCGGCCCTTAATATTTCCCCATCGGGGTTCGTTGCGACGGACCATAAGTAAATATTCGACGGAATTTAATTATCCGCCCGCCGATCCGTCTCGAAACGCTCACATTATTTTCGTTCAAATACCGGCTAGACCGTAACCCCTAGAAGCACCTTCCATTTTTCCAACGCCGGGCCGAAACGACAGACCCATCGTCATTTTCAATTTCAGCCTCGATTAATATATGATTTATTTAATTTGGCAAGCAGATTTTTATATGCATATAATCCCCCCGCCCGCGCGCCCCTCGGTGTGCGGGCGAGCGGCCCAACGTGACCCACCGTCGAACAGGTACGTGATGCTCCAGAACAATCTTCGACACACAGATAGCGTACGGCTGCCTGTGACCGGGCTGGCCCCACCCGTTCAAACGGACAGCGGAGGAATCAGCGACGTCATCAATTTCGGCCTCGGGCTTCTACGACGCCAATATCTCATGATCCTTGTCACTGCCGGGCTCGTAACTGCAGCCAGCCTGCTCTATCTCCGCTTGGCGTCTCCAACCTATACCGCGCAGGTTCAGATCCTGTTGGCTACTCCAAGGCCCCAATTTGTCCAGCAGCAATCGCTCCTCGCCGAGCCGGCCTTCGATCTCAGTCAAATCGAAACCCAGCTTCAACTCCTGAGATCAAAGGCCACTGCGGTTGCTGTCATCGACCAGTTAAAGCTGGCGGACGATCCGGACTTCAATGGGTCAGGGCTGTCTCTACAGTCGCTCTGGCAGCGAATTCGGTCATGGGGGTCGATTGGATCGAAGAAGGATGGCCCACCCGATACACATGGCGAACCATTAGACACTATCGTAGACGCATTTCTCAATCGGCTTTCGGCAGGGCGTGTCGGGTACAGCAACGTCATCGAGATCAGCTTTAATTCGAGCACCGCACTCCGGGCCGCGGAGATCGTCAACGCCGTAGCCAACACCTATGTTGCGGACCAGCTCAATGGGAAATTCGATGCCAATCGCAGGGCAACAAGCTGGCTGCAGGAGAGGCTGCGCGATCTCGGCGACCAAGCCCTCGCTGCACAACGTGCCGTCGACGTCTACAAGACCCAGAACAATATCGTTTCTTTGGACGGAAAGCCCATCGACGACCAGCAGGTCACAGAAATCAACAACCGATTGGCTGCCGCTCGCGCCCAGATCTCTGAAGCCACGGCCAAGTTGGCTCGCTACGAAACCCTCCTTGCCTCCGATCCGACAAAGCCGTCCTCGATGAACAATCTGGATGCAATCGGAGCCGATTCGACAAACAGTCAGATCATCAACGGGCTGCGTCAGCAGTATCTGGAACTCATGAGGCGTGAGGCCGAGTTGTCGGCCAGGGTAGGTCGCGACCACCTAGCAGTCGTCAATATCCGGAACCGCGCGCGGGAGTTTCGCGTCTCCATTTTCGACGAAGTCAAAAGACTTGCCGAAGTCAGCCGAAGCGAGTTCGAATTCGCCAAACAGCGGCAACAAGAAATCGAAAAGCAACTGTCCAAGGCCGTTTCGCAGTCCCGTTCAGTCAATTCTGCCGAGCTGACCATCAAGGAGTTGGAAAGCCGGGCAAAGGGTTTGCGTAGCTTGTACGAGACCTTTCTGCAGCGTTACATGGGCTCCGCGCAGCAGGAGACATTTCCCGTCTCGGAAACGCGGGTACTTTTCCCCGCATCGCCGCCGCCGAGCAAGAGCAAGCCAAAGACAATGTTGGTGCTGGCGTTCGGCATCTTCGGCGGTCTCGCGATGGGCGTCGGCTTGGCGCTCCTCAGAGACATCATGGACCGCGTCTTTCGTACCTCTTCACAGGTGGAAACTGTGCTGGAATTGCCTTGCCTGTCTTTAGTCCCATTGTTACCGGCCCGCAAATCCGCGAAGCTACCAGTTCGCTCCCAGCCAACCGATGATGACGTTCAACAACGGATAGTTCCGTCTCCAATGGCAATTCATCGGACCGTGGTCGGCATGCCGCTATCTCGATATACCGAGGCCATTCGTTCCATCAAGCTAGCCATCGACCACAATCCGGCGAAAATCTCCTCCCAGGTCATCGGCATTACCTCGGCCCTGCCGAATGAGGGGAAGACTACGATTGCAGCCTCGCTCGCGCAATTGATCGGGCACACCGGCAAGAAAGCTATCATCGTCGATTGCGACCTCAGGAATCCCTCACTTTCTGCGATCTTTGCGCCCAGGGCGGTCAACGGAATCATCGAAGTTGCAAACGGCAGCCGATCCCTGGCGGACACGATTTGGCGAGATCCCACGACGAACCTTGCATTTCTACCCGCCGTGCGGCGGGGACCTCTGCTTCACACCAGCGAGATTCTGTGCGCCGACGCAATAAGCAAGTTGTTCGACCGCCTGCGAGCTGACTATGACTACGTCATCGTCGACCTTCCTCCCCTGACCCCGTTAGTTGATGTCCGAGTCACTTCATCTCTAATAGACGGCTATATTCTAATCGTTGAGTGGGGCCGCACCAAAATCGATGTCGTGCAGCACGCACTGCACACGGCACCCAACATTCATGAATCGCTGATTGGGGCAGTTCTCAGCAAGACGGATACCAAGGCAATGGCTCGATATGACGGCCATCGGAGCTATTACTATCATGACAGCCACTATATCCGTTATGGCCTTTCCGGCTCTTGATGCTGTCTCGTAGCGGCCTGCACGTTCTCCGGCCACCGGAGTGGCCGCACCACACCATGGTGTTTACATGATTATCTGGCTTGTCCTGTTAGCCGAGTTTGTGGCGATCACCGCGGCGCTCGCAATGCCGGAAAGCCTGCAAAGCTTGGGATTGGCATCATTCATACTAGCAACAGCCGCGCTGATTGTAGCGCTCTTTCCATCGCCCGCCTCCCTCGGGCTCACCAAGCTGCTCCGGACTGGTCCCGTCGTTGTGCTCGCGGCTCCGGCCCTTTGGATGGCGTTACAGGTGGTGCCGATGCCTATGGACACGCTCGGAAATCCCATCTGGGCAACTGCTTCGGCGGCTTTAAGCGAGCCCCTCGCCGAAAAAATCACACTCGATATGGGGGCGACTATGCGCTCGCTGGCGCAGTATTGCGCTGTGCTCGCCGCGGCCCTCGTCACTGCGGTCATCACGCTTGACCGATATCGCGCAGCGCAAGTCCTGCATATACTACTGTCGATAGCCACGATTGCCACGGCCATGTGGTTCGGCAAGGAAACTGCCGGTGTCGCCGGGCCCGATGGCGCAACCGTCGCAGTGCTCGGCGTCTTGCTCTCCTGCGCCACGGCAATACGCGCGGCCGATCAAATAGCGCGGCACAGTCGGCCAGGAACAGTTGCGCCAGTTCCGTTCCTTGCACTGTCCGCCGCGACCATCGCAATGATTGTCTGCTTGGCCGCGCTGCTCATTCGGACCAACTCCACCGCCGTCGTCGCCGCCCTCCTCGGATCAGCAATCTTGCTCTCGGTTTTCGTTATTCGCAGGTGGTTCTTGGGCTTGTGGGGCACCGCTGGCGTTTTCGCAACCGCCGCAATATTCTTTATTGCCAGCGTAACGGTTATTCCGTTTAGGACGAACACCGATGTGACGATCGCCTTGTCAACGAGCAGTCAGATCGCGACAGAACGGATGCTACAGGAGGTCAGGCCGGCGGGATCCGGTGCCGGCGCTTCGACGGTCCTTTTGCCGCTTTATCGGGACATTGGAATCGGCGCCCCGCGAGAAAGGCCAACGGCTGCCGCCGCAATGGTTATAGACATGGGCTGGGCGTTCCTTTGCGGCCTTGTAGTAATAGCGATGCTCGGCGCTTGTATTCTGATCAGGCGTTCTCTGTCACGAGCTTACGACTACGTGTACCCCGCCTTGGGCGCCGGTGCTTCGATTGCACTGACGATCCTGGCCTTTGCCGACCATGGAATTCTGGGTTTGGGCGCATCGCTTTTGGTCGCTGCGCTTTTTGGGCTGGCGTTCGGTCAAAGCGTCTCCGGTGCGGGCCGTGAGGCCATATCCTTGGAATCGAAAGGGGCTTCGGACTGGATGGCCGGTCCAGCTCCGGCGTCTCGTCCAAGGCTCGCGCCAGCGTTTGCCATCCCATGGCCGCGCGCTGCTCTGGCGGTGCTTGGAATAGCGCTGATCATACAGACGATATGGATGGTCCTCCCTGGCCGGTATCTCGGAGGTCAGTCTTCTTTGTCGGCAGCTGTTTCGGCCGCAGCAGCATGGCCAAACGGGATCTCGAAACCAGTTTCGGCTGCGGCAGCGCATGAAGACCTTTGGATCCGAGGGGAATCACGATCCCGTGGAGATCCGGCTCTCGCCGCGGACGAGCAAAAAACGGAACTTCCGGCAGCGTCGAATGCGTTTGCCCGCGCGCTGCGCTCGTCGCCGCTCCGCGGCGACATTTGGCTCATGCTCGCGGCGGCGCCGAAACAGAATTCGATCCAGACGGCAGCCATGCTTAAGATGTCGTACTATACTGCGCCGAACGATCTGGATCTGCTTCCATTAAGGCTGTCCGTCGCGCTCGCTACAGATGCTGTGGTACGCGAGCTTGAATTTCGGGACTTGATCAAGCGGGACGTCAGCCTCGTCGTTACGCGCCGACCTGCTATCAGACCAGCGCTTCTGGCCGCGTACCGGTCAGCCTCGGCCGAGGGGAAGATCTATCTCGAGAACTTAATTTCGGAGCTCGATCCGACCTACCTCGACAACATGCGCGCGCGGAATTCGCGACAGGGATCTCGATAGGATCCTCTGAGCAGTGCGACATATTTAAATGGCGGAAACCAGGATTTTTCTCTTGATAAATCGGATTAATTAATAATATATTAAATATTAACTCGCGGGTGTCCCGACAATGAATTTCGTGAACCGACATTTCCCCGACCGGGAAGTTACGGATCGTGTCAGTCCCGGGCCGATAGTATCCCGCCAGCACAAATGGCCTCTCCGTTACGACTCGATCGAATACGTGGCGCTCTGTGCGGATATTGCGACCGTTGTTTTTGCGAGCGTCGTTTCGACGTGGCTGAGCCAAGCTCAGAGTGGATGGGCTGCAGGCGACTTAAGCAACGCACTTGGCCTGGCCCTAGTCAGCGCAACATGTCTCGTTTGCCTCTTGAAGACGCACGGCCTTTATCGGCCAGCCGAGCTCCTCGTCCTGCGAAGTCAGATGCGCGCCGTCTGGATTGCATGGGCGTCATTGTTGTTCTTGATATGGGCCGGGTACGGTTTTGCAATTGGTTCGGGCTCTTCTCACCAAGCGGGCACACTTTTCGCTGTCCTGGGCCTGGGCTTGCTTATGGCCGAGCGGTGGGGAGTGAGAGCGCTTCTCGGGAAGGGCCTGAGCGGCAGAAAATTCGCCAGCACAAACATTGTTCTGGTCAGCGACCAGCCGCCATCGAAAAACGCCGGACTGCCTGAAACGCTGGCGATGCATGGTTATTGTGTCCGAGGCCGGTTCAGCTTGCCCCCAATCGGCTTCGGTCCTGCCTGTCGAAGGCGGCTCACGGCTCGCGTGATTGACTACATTCGCAGCTCCGAGCTCGACCAGGTGGTTGTGGAAGCGAACCCGGAACGATGGCCTGAACTTCGGGCCTTCGTTGCCGACTTGCGGGTCTTGCCGCTACCGGTTGTGTTCGTGCCGGTCGGTACGACATCCGAATTGCTTCGACACCCCACGCGAAGCCTTGGAAGTACGGTTTGTGTTGAACTCCAGCGTGGGCCGCTTACGCAGCTGGACTGTGCGACCAAACGAATCATTGATCTTTTCGGCGCCGCGCTCGCCTTGACGATACTTGCCCCGCTGCTTGTGCTGGCCGCACTTGCAATCAAGCTGGACTCGCCCGGCCCCATATTCTTTCGACAGCAACGCTGTGGTTTTAATGGCCGGATCTTCCTGATCCGCAAATTCCGGACGATGCATGTGCTCGAGGACGGGCCCGCGATCCTTCAGGCCCGTCGCCTCGACCGACGGGTGACCCGCGTCGGCAAATGGCTGCGACGGACAAGCTTCGATGAACTGCCACAGCTGTTAAATGTGCTCGACGGCAGCATGTCGCTGGTCGGTCCGCGTCCTCATGCCTTGGCTCATGACGGAGAATTTGACAAGCTCGTGCGGAACTACGCCCTACGCCGTAGGGTCAGGCCAGGATTGACCGGATGGGCCCAAGTCCATGGCTGCCGCGGTCCAACCCCCACAGCCATCACGGTCGAAACACGCGTACAATACGATCTCTGGTACATCGACAACTGGAGCCTTCGGCTTGATCTCGTAATCCTGCTGCGAACTCCCCTCGAAGTGCTGCGGGGACGCAACGCCTATTAGGCCACAGGATCACGGCACTGCGGCGGCCATTTAACCCCAACCACCCCGTCGAACAGTGCAGATCAGGTTACGCGCGCTGACGAAGCTTCGGACTTGCATCCCCTATGCGAAAGTCCTCAATTCTCCGGCCAGACTTCATGGCAGCAACCAACCACCGCGGCCGCTTGCCGCGCCCCGACCAGGTCTCGGAGGTCTGGGGGTTCCGGTATTTCGGCAGCACACGCGGATATTTGCGTCTCGCCTTGGCAGTCGGAGACACGCCCGGTCCGCTTGAGTCCGCCAAAACAGCCACCCCGCCCCCGAGAACCGCCAAGCGCTTCTCCAGTTCGTGCTTTTCTGCCTTAATTCGGTCCGATAAGATCCCGCTAATTTCCTCATGAAGCGACCAGAGATCGTCAAGGGACATTGATTCTAATTCGAGTTTCTTAGCTGGCATGCTCGCACCCTATAGTTGCGCCAAACTTAATATGCCCCGCATCGACATTAATCAAGATGGTGAACTAGATTTACCCAACAAAATGTATGGAACCGCACTTAATCCGCATTCCCAGATAACTGCGTCGCAGCAATCAATCAAGCCGAAACAATGGGCTATCCGCATAATCTAATTGCTGAGCGGGTAAATTCACACGTCCAGCGGGCAGCCGTGGAACCATTCAAGCGAACTGATATGATGGGATCACATCGAGCGCCGGTACAAGTCATCCGCGACGCAATATTCTCGATGAATATGGCCGGCGTAGGCTGTCCTTTGTTCTGGGCAATCTCGATATTGCAGCCTTCGGATATGCACGAGCGCCAACGAACTCAATGTCCCTCAGCCCAAACCGCCTGAACTCGATTTGAGCTTCAGGTCCCGAATGTCCGAGGGGCCAGCCGGGGAAGGATGCTCCGACTGTGCCGCCGAGAGGAACTCGATTGAGAGACTCCCCTTTCTTGCTTTGCAGCAAGTCGTTGATCTGCCTACCCCCATTTAATAAAATAACCCTAGTAATAATTATTAAATAATATACTATTTATTTACTGTAGCGTCGATTTGAAGCACTGGCTTTGGTCCATCGTTGATTTGGGCGTTCGGGCAATGATGTGCTCGTAAGCTGAGGATGACAGATGGATCAGGCGTCAGTCAAACGGTGACGAGAATGCTATGCGTCGGCAAGATCTCGAAGCCATGGACTTTGAGGAACTCTGGCTCCTTCACGAAGAGCTGACAAAGATACTTGCCGAAAAGATCACAGTCGAGAAGCGAGAACTCGAAAAACGTCTTGCGCAACTCAACCAGCCGGATCAATTCGGTGAAGCTGAACGCCGGGCCGCCAACGCTGGACCGAGCGAGCCGCCGCGCCGCAAATACCCGAAAGTCGTGCCAAAATACTTCAATCCACTCCGCCCGACGGAGACTTGGTCGGGGCGTGGCAAACAGCCGCGCTGGCTAGTTGCCGCGCTCCAATCGGGCCACACGCTCGAAGAGTTCAGGATTCGCGAAAACGACGAGTCGTCCGATCGGAATGCCGGTGGACAAGGGCATTAACTCCGCGCAACTGCCGACATGTCGTTTGCTAAAATTGTTTGGCCTTGAAGGCGTGCGAGCGTTGCTGGCTTTACACCTTTCCGACACGAACGGCGGTGGCGGCCCTCAACAGGAACTTCAAGGTGTCCGTTCTTGGCACGGACCACAATCCAGGCCGGCGCATGCCGGTTTGCGTGCAGCCAGAGGTCGCCTCCCGCCGGTAGTTTCTGAGGTCCAGGACGGTCATTGCGAGGAACGGCACACGTGTGGCCGGAAAGCGCGCTTGCATTAATTGTCGCATGAACTGCAGACGAGGAATCAGCCGAGTGCGCATTGAGCGCGGGATCTCGACCCCAAGCAGCGCAGCAAGGGCGAGCAGTTGGGCTTCGACCGCGTTTTTCATCAATTCGCCCGAGACATGAGAGGCAAGTTCCTGCCAGTCCAGCCCTTCAGAATCGTTCAAGTCGCGCAACCCGACCAGATGCCGGAGATCGAGTTCGCCAAGCCAGTAGCCGTAGTCTTGGAACTGATCGTGGATGATCAACATCAGCGCTCGATAAGTGGGCGTCGGGACGTACACGCGTCCGCGCCCCAGCAGCGCGGGGACGCAATGGTCCAGGGCATGTCCCGAGCCAGCATAGAGGTAGGCGGGGCCTGGAGCGGCCCGCTGCAGATCGATGGTTCCGACATCCCGCGGTCGACTTAGCTCGACATACCACCTCCGGCTTTCAGGGCGCGCTTGATCGTGAATTTCATAGCCAATTGCGCCCAGAGCGGCGACCGCCCTTTCAGCTTCGTCCGGCATGACCATAATATCCAGATCACACATCAGCCGAACTCCCCGCCGCTCGACAGGTGCTGTGGCTAGCGTTGCCGCACCCTTGAGCAACACCGGCGTAACTCCCTGGCCATTCATCGCAATGACGGCCTCTTCCAATTGACCGGCCAGCCGATCGTTGCGCAGCACGTTTCGGCGATGGATCTGGCGGATATAGGTGCACACGTCCTCTGGCAACACCGATGCAAATTGATCGACGAAGTCAATGAGCGCAGGCGTCGTCAACGTCTGGTTTGCGAGCCCGATGACGGAGGTCCACTCCACTTCGACGGGCGGCAAGCCTCGCAAGCAGTTGCATAGGCTTGTCAGTGCCGCACTATGCCTTGTCATTGCACAAGTCCATCAGCAGCTGTCGAGCCTGTGCCGATTCCGAATAGATAAGTTGGAACGATCGCGCGCCCGCAACAATCCGCTTCAAAGCGAAAAAGCCGGGCTGCGACAGCTTCCCGTCTGCGGCAAAAGCGCCCTCAATGAGCCGCTTGATCGAATCAAGTTGATCCAGGGGGGTCAGCTCGACGGGGCCGCTTGCAACCCGGTTCAGAAAGATGATCCAGTTGGCAGAGAGGCTCCCATTGTGCGCATCCGGAATCGGCAAATACCGCACTTCGGCGCCATCGGACCGGCGGTGCGTCACGTCGTTCCAATCGCCATACAGTCGGGATAGCAACCGCCACGATCCCTGCTTGAGGGTGAGGGCAAATGGGATGCCGCAGATCGTTCCGTCAGCCCCAATTAGCGCAACGTCATCGCCAGCATACTGAAATCCAGCGTCGACCAGTTCTAGTGCAAGAGTCGACTTGCCGGCTCCCGGTTGGCCGCACAGCAGCAAGCCCATGCCGCACTTTACAAGAGAAGCGGCGTGGAGCGCGAAAGCCCACTGATTGCTTCGGATAAGTCGCTCGGTGATGTGAGCTTTGATTGTTGGGGCCAGAGCTGCGGCTTCACATCTTTGGATGCTCGCGTCATTCCCGCGGAAAAATACCCGATCGCCGAGCATCATTGTCTCGATCGCAATATCCTCCTCCTCGCCGCTGTCGTCCGTAACACAAAATAGCGAACTCAACTGTTGTAAGAGGTCCCGATTTGCAGCCCGGACGCTGATCCTGCGCTGACCAAGAACAGTTGAGAAGGCACAATCGGCCGACCTTCGCCAGTCGAGATCGAGCACCCCCCGATCGATCCAGACGTTCATCGCCTGCCACGTGAACTCGCGCGCTGCGCGCTCGCCAATGCCTAGCTGCCCAAGCTCCTGATGGACGTCTTCCAAAGAAGCGCCTTGTGCCAACTTGCACCAAATGAATGCCCCTAGCTGATCCAACTCATAGAGCTTCTGCCTTGTCTCGCTGAAAAGCACTGATCGACCGTCCACCAGCGCGAAGACTGCACCCGCGGCGGGTCTCAACACCATCTCTGCCGATGTTTTTTCCAGCATGGCTATGCCCGATAGGAACGATATCTGTTTCGGCGCCGTGTCGACGCGGTGGCGACAACATCCTGCAATGTCCTGTCCGCGGCGCGTTCAAACGAGCTGCAGTTGCCGAGGAAATTCGGTTTGATCGCCGTGCTACAGCGGCGCAAATCCACCTTCAGTGCGGATGCACATCGCCTGACTGGGATTCGTTTCGAATGACCATACGGCCCCGGGTCACGCCGCCAGCTGACCACCCTCGTTCACCCCAGATGGAGAAATATTCAACACTTGTCCTCCGAGAAAGGTCGCCGGCGCGGTCAACCGGTGAGAGTCCAGCAGATAGCGGTAAACTTCGCGAGCAGCACTCCGCTCTCGTAGAACGCGCTCCCTCTCGCTGATGCTCGCTAGTTTCTCGCGCATTTGAGCCAACTGCTTCGCAGCCGAGGTGGAGTTGCGCTTCTTCTGGACTGATTCCCGCATCGTCTCCTCCGACCAAAAAAATGACGAAAACAGCTTACGTCATTGACAACAATTAACAACGAGATTTATATGATCTCAATATAATCACTATTTATTTCATGTTTGAACCGGATGCAACCATTCAAATACCAAGAAGCGGGTCCTGCGTCGAAAACAGCCGACCAAGAACAGCGTCGCAGAAATCGCCGCGATGATCTTGGCCTCCTGCGTGCAGGACAGCAAAAAATAAAACTTGACGAGAGTCGCAAACCAGACCGACAGCGCAAGGCTTAATTTGCAGGATTAAATTCTAACAACGAATATTTCGCTGACGAGAGTGGAGTGAAACCGGTGATCGAATTAGCCAATTTGCCCATCACGGGCGACATGATCGTCTTCGTCGCGAGCGGCATAGCACGCGCAAAACTCCCACCCGCTCAGATTGGCCCATTTTCAGCGGCGCCCCAGGAGCTTTCGAGAGACGAATAATCAACGCCCGCGCTGCCGAGCCAAAGAGTGGCGGCGTCCAAGGAATCGCTCAAGCAGCGATCCGGCCGGTTGGAAAAACGTTGTCACGAGCAACCCGCCCTGCTCGAACAAGCACTCCCAGTGTGCGATGCCCCCCAAGTAACCCACACTGAGATGACGACGCACTCCAGCCGGCCGGTTCTCTTTCGTTCCACAACGAATAATAAATTCCTCGGGAGGCTCGCATGGGAATGATCATGGTCAAATGTCCGCAAACCGGTCGCGCGATTCCTACTGGTATTAGGTCGGAGCGTGAGGCTTTCCTGCGGAGCGTTGTGTTTTATGGCAATACTCGTTGCCCAGTCTGTCGCGCCAATCACAACTGGTTCGCTCGCGAGGCCTGGGTCGATGAGCCGGTCGTGCGGCCCAGGGAGATATTCGAGGAAGCGCCGCTGTGCTGATGCGTAGCGGGCTTCGGTACAGACGCGGAGCCGAACTGACTAGCATTACACGAATTTGGGCCGACCGCCTCATTTGACGCCGCGTGTGCGGAGTTGACCTGTTGCGGCATGGCTGCCGCACCGGCTGGGAACTAGTCTTGGTACGGACTGGATGCGCTCAATTATGCGAGGGCTTACTGGAGGGATGCGAAATATTTTGGCCTATCGTCGTAAAGCGAACTGACGCCCTCATGAACCGTAAGTTAAGCGTCACACCGGCAGGTCGGCGCAAACTAACGCTTCCGATCGCTGATCCTGCAAGGGCCTGTTTGGGGGTATTGTAGTGAGTAGTGGGGTTTGCGGCCGCTTGGCTGTTCTGCGTCAAACGGCGATGGAGCTCGTTAGCCTGCTTGCCCAATTGCAGAGGCTACGAGAGCAAGTGCGAAGGGCGGAAGGGCGAAGCCTCGGAGAAAGAGCGAGATTAGGGCCGGCGTCACGGATGCGTAGGCCCCGGTTTGGGACGAGTTGCCGCACGCGGATTCAATGATGGCGAGCGGCGCGCGTAATTTCAGCGAACTCGAAGACGATCGTCTCACGGATCGACCCTGAAGCCTCTGATAACCCTTTGGCACAGCTCCAAGCCGCCCGATCGCTCCTCAATGAGGCGTGCGCGCAGCGGAGTTTCAAGGCAGGCCGATGCGAGTGAAGGCTCTGTGCCAGGAAAAGTGCTGCGCTTGATCCGGCGTCCCTTTCCGGCTCTGACCGAGATCATCCACGAGCGGCATGCTGCGGATCATGTCTCGCACCTGAGTTGTTTAAGCCCCGGCTTTTTATCTGTTTTTAGGTTTATGAAGCAGCGCTTCATCTGAAAGACAATTTGAAAGCAAAGCGAAAGTTGTTCGCGTCAAATCATTTCGGTAGTTGCGCCATGGGAGGCAAATTTAGTTATCTGATATAATCATAATTAATAAGACGCAAAACAGGAAATAAGGTCAGAGAAAACCAATGGGAGGAGTGGATGGAGACCGTACGCCGCTTGCGCGCGATGGCGTCGCTGTGCCGACAGACTTCTGCGCATCATCCTGATCGAAGCTGGAAGCTTCTCGCCGAAGCTGAGTTCTGGGAGCATTTGGCTAATGACATGCTTCGCGAGCATTTCGAACAATGCACGGCTGGCTCCTCGCTCCGACCGATCGGACATGATCCGAATGCCGCGGAATCGAGCGCTCGCATAACCGCGTGAATGCTCTCGCTTAGCCCGAATCCCGCTCGGCCGTGTGCCGGGCGTCAGTCCTCTTCAAGGCGCCCCATGGAGAACCAAGCCCTGCCGGCGCCTTTGTCTGGCGGCGCGCAGACCGGAGCAGGGACGCCAAAGCGCGCTCGCTGCCCGGCTCGGGCCGCTCAGACTACCGAGTTCTGTTTTCTGGGTCGGGAATGCGCTTATGCGAAACTGTCGTTCGCCGTTGGACTTGCGCTTTGGCGTCCAGCACCTTTTCCCCAGCTCGTGAGGCGCGCGGCCGGCTCACCTGGTCCGAAAGGCTGGAGCCCCTACCAACTATTCCGGCGATATCACCGTCGACCTTCGCTGCCGGTATTTTCCGGTTAGGTGACGGTCCAACGATCATCTGCTCCTCGTTGCTCGTGCCGGTGCCAATAGCTCCGATCGGCAGACCATTTTGAGCATGGCCAGCGCCGGCATTTCTTTTGGCCTGCGCCGCCGCCCGCGACTTCGACGTGGCGGGTTGAACGTCCGGGCTGTTGGTTTGACTGGTGCGGTCCAGGTTTGCACCGGCACCAACGTCTCGTGTCCCCATTCCTGGAGGCGCCGATGGACCAGGGTTGGCGCTGCTCGCATTTGTACCCATGCCGGACGGAGCTGACCCACCAGTGTTGGCGCTGCCCGTGCCCGTCCCAGTGCCGGCACCCGCGGAGCCCGCCACTGCGCCACCTGCTTGGGCCAGGGCCAGCACAGATACGCTCATGATAATCGCAATGATCAACGAAGGGATTCGGTGGAGCATTGGACGATCTCCTTCTCAAGCGACCGGCCGCATCGGCCGAAACTTTAATTAGCGATATAAATCATTGAATAAAATATAATATGGTTTATTTTTGCCTATGGATAAATTGCAATTGGGAAGCGGATTGACGCATTAATGTCGCGGATGTGGGCACAAGCGCCGATGCAGGCAGGGTCGGGCCTTGGATCGCCCGTTCGCCGCACAGACGTGTGGATTGTCTCGGATTGTGTTCGGTGCTGTGCGCGCACCTGCGCAACAAGGTCGGCCTGGGTTGCACCGACTGTCCTGACGGTAATATCGGTATTGACCATACCCGTTCTCGCGCAGCAGCCAAATCAGCCGGCGAGCGACGCCCATGTCATGGCGACGCACTTGCGCGGCACGACCGGCTCGGACGGGTGGCGCACGGCGCGGCTGAAACCATCTGCCGACACGACACCCCTGAAGTTCGCACAAGCCACAATCAGCAATACCGAGCGATCGCGGCAAGTGCTCGCCGCAGAACAGGAGAAGATACAGGCCCTTGCTGCTGACCTTCGAACATGCCGACGGGAGCAGGATACCGTGCTGGGGCTGTTGCAGCATGCACGCGAGCAATGGACCAGCATTGCGGAGGCCACCGAGAATGAAACCAATAAGCTGCAGAAATCGCTCCGGGAGGAGCGCTTGCACACGGAGCGTCTGGAACGGGAACTTGTCAACACGCGCAACGATTTCGAAGTGCAGGCACGGCTAAGCCGCGAAATCGGCACCGAAGGTCACGAACCCGAACGCCGGGCACAGAGTGATCCGGGAGAGCTGCAACAAGCTGTCGAGCGGGAGAAAGGTCGGGCAAACCGGCTGGAGCAGAATCTGACAGCCGCTCATCACGACCTGGAGACCCAGTCGGCAGAGGTAACCAGACAAGCCGCAGAGATCAGTGCAAAAGAGGCAGCGGGGGCTCAGGTACAGGCAAGCCTCCGACAGGAGCACGATCGTACCAAACAGCTGGAGGAGACGCTCGCGACGACGCGAATCGAGCTCGACAACCGATCCCAGCAGATCGCGAAGGCAATCGAAGAGACGGCGCAGGCCAACCGAACGGCGGAGAATACCTCGGCCAAACTGAAGCTCTCATTGAGGGAAGAGCACGAAAGAGCAGATGCGCTGGCGCAAGAGCTCTCGTTGGCGCGTTCCAAGCTGTTCGCGTATGAAGCGCAAGCCGCGGCAAACGATGATCGAGCCGAACAGTTGAAAAAGCAGCTCCGGCGAGAATGCAACCAATCCGACCGAGATGAGCAAGAACTTACCGCAACACGCCCGAATGTCGGACCGTGGCTACCCGCCCGGGTGTCGGGTGAAGGCGGAGCCGGCAATTCGCCAACAAGGGAACTGCTCCGAACACTGCTGCTGGGATCGCCGCAGGCGCCGCCCGCGCAATTCGCGCGAGAGCTCGTGGTCACAGCAGCTGAGCCGAAGGCGCCATCCCCGGTTCTCGGGAACGAAAACGCAGCCGCGCTCGTGCGATTGATCGCTCGCGCAACCGGATTGCTTCGACAAGGCGACATTGGCGCGGCACGAGTTGTCCTGGAGCGTGCTGCTGAATTAGGGAGCGCACCGGCAAGTTTCGCGCTCGCCGAAACGTATGATCCGAGCCTGCTTGCCAAATGGGGCGCGAGCGGAACGCGCGGCGACACGTCCAAGGCGCGAGAGCTTTACGCCAGAGCAGCAGCCGGAGGGGTCAAGGAGGCAAGGGAGCGGTTCGACGCACTTGGTCGTTAGCAGCATCGGTTCAGACAAATGGTCGTGCGCTGTATCGACTAGTCAGATCGAATTTAAACTTACATGTCGAAGTGAAGAGCGCAGCGGACAAAACAGAATAGACGTTCCTAGGGGAGCCGGATCGATGAAGCAGCTGGTTGGAATACGCTCTTGGTTTCTCCTCATCGTGATAGCCGCTCCGCTTCTGATCATGGGCTGTTGCCCGGCAATGGCCCAGCAGACTCCGCGGGCGCGTGCGGATCATGCAAGGACGGAAATTGCGGCCATGAACGATTGGACGGTTGGAATTGCCGGAGGTCTGCTGGAAGGAGCTCCCATTCGGCTTGCGGCGGAAATGGCGCGAGTGGCCGATGATGGAACGGACCTCCACGTGCTGCCCATCGTGACCCGTGGCGCAACCGAAAACGTCAATTCGCTGCTGTATTTGCGGGGCATTGATGCAGCAATCATCAATTCCGACGCACTTGACGAGTACAAGAGCCAAGTGCCGGACATCCAGCGACGGATCACCTATGTGCTCAACCTGTTTCCATCTGAACTGCACGTATTCGTCAGGCCCGAAATTCAGAGCTTGAGTGATCTGGTCGGAAAGAAGGTCAATTTCAACACCCAAGGTACCGCCGCAGCTTATTCGGGCCCGCTGATTTTCAGCCGGCTTGGGATCGAGGTCGATAAGGCATTCATCCCCCATCAGGTTGCGATGGAACAAATGCGCAGGGGTGAGCTGGCCGCCGTCGTTTTCATAACCTCGAAGCCGGTGGATGCATTCATACGTGGTCGCTGGGAGGCCGGCTTCAAGTTCTTGCCGGTCCCCTACGAGAGCAAGTTCGAAGATTATTATCTGCCATCTTGGCTGGACGCAGCTGATTACCCGAACTTGATCAGGCAGGGGGAACGCGTGACGACTATTGCCGTTCCAACCGTGCTGGTCGCTTTCAATTGGCCGATCAAATCCAATCGCTTTCATCGTGTGGCGCGCTTTGTCGACCGCCTGTTCTCGCGGATCGACAAGCTGCAGGAGCCCGGTTTCGATCCGAAATGGAAGTCGATCAACTTGGCGGCGACGGTCCCTGGCCTGACGCGCTTTCCCGCGGCGCAGGCCTGGCTCGATCGTCTGCCGCGTTCGAGCCAGGCGGCACAATGACGTTCACCCTGATCGCTCTCGTCGTGACGCTCGCGATCGCAAATGACCTCGCTCGGGCCCGAGGCGCCGAAGACCCTATGGCGCCGGTTCGCGTCTCTGATCGGCCCGCAAATGGAGCCGGGGCGTGGATCGTCAGCGAGACCACCTCGCCGGTTGATTATTCATCGATCATCAAGGCTACACTACCATCTCAAGGGGGCAGTTCCGACGCAGCAATGAGCCTGTCGATACGGTGTCGCGGCGGCCTGACCGAAGTGTTGCTTGATGGAGCCGGCCTATCGGGCCGCCGCGAGGATTACACCGTCTCCCTGCGCATCAATGATGATCCACCTTTTCAGGTCTCGACAATCACGGCGGCGCGCGGTGTCGCACTTGAAAGCGATGTCGTTCGCCTGTTGCAATCGATCCCCGGCCACAGCGAACTTTCTGTGCATGTGTCACGCCGGACGGGGGCCGGCGCCGGTGCAGTGTTCGCTCTCGATGGTATCGAGAGCGTGCGTGCAAAATTGGCGACAACATGCAAATGGCCACGCGCGATCGCGAAGCCCAACAATTGATCATGAACCTCAGCTTGCTTGGAGAAACAACATAATGCCCAAATTTCCGAAGATTATCACAGCGATGATCGCGACAATCATCTCGCTCCTGGTCGGGCTGTCTAGTTCCGCGGCACAGGAGACTCGCCTGCTCCCGGCACAGCCTAGTTTGCCTGCAGCCTCAACACATGGCGTGGCAAGAACACACGCGAATTCATCGGCGCGGGCCGCGACGCCAAAACAATTTGAGCTGGCGCGCATCGTGCCATCGTCTGCTGCCAAGAAAGAGCACCGCTTAATCCTTCAGGTCAACACAAGCGACTCCGCGTCAATGAATCTTGCATTGAACAATGCACTCAACGTCGCGCAATACTACAAGGAGGTTGGTGAAGGGGTGAAAGTTGAGGTGATTACCTTCGGCCCCGGCCTCCATATGCTCCGCGATGACACGTCGCCGGTGAAAGCACGAATCGAGGAAATGGCTCTGAGCACGCCGGAAGTATCATTCAAAGCCTGTGGAAACACGCAAGAGAAAATGCAAAAGGCCGAAAATAAAGACATTCCGATCGTTGCCCAAGCGCAAGTGGTGAGGTCGGGCGTCGTTAGGGTGATGCAGTTGCAGGAGCAGGGATGGACCTACGTCAAGCCATGAAATGGCGACCAGACAATGCCCTATCGAGCGGCTAGGTGCCGGCCTGCGGTCGCGACACCCCGATCGAGTGGGTCGCCGCAGCCGATGCAAATTGAACTGGCCTCGATCGGGGACAGATCTATCGCGCGCTATTCACCGGGCAGCGCCAGACCGACTGTCTGATTACGAGAGCGACTTCGGGAGAGGGTTGAGCGAACATCGGTCGTCTCAGTCACTTGCGAGGTCTGGTAGCAATTTTGCGGGGCAGCCCCCGGCCCGCCCATCCTACTCGGCCGCCTGCTAAGGTCGATTGTCCCGTAGCAGCATAGGGTATCGGAGACGCAGGACGGCGCGAACTGTGACGTATGGTGCTTCGATTTACGTCAGTTCTGATGACCTCTTTTTCGAAGGCAAGCGATTAAATTCCACTGGATTTTATTTTGCTAACGCGTCAGATTTCTAGACTTAAAGCGAGTCGATTTTACGTTGGGGAATGTTAAATGGCAAAACCTGCCGTTTCCCGTAATACCTTTCGAGGGTTATTCGCTTTTTATGCGAAAGCTGATCACAAGCACGATGGCGATTATTGTGTGCTGAAGCTGTTTGGATCCGCTCAAAACATTCCTGATCGGCTGCTACAGCAGTGGTCGCACCAGGCTGATCTACCCGGCGCGGAAGCCATCGCCAGCACACTGGAGCCGCGCACCCGCGAGATCGTGAATGGTCGTAAATGCTATGACCACGCCAGCGACTTTCTCCACGTGCTGCTGAGAGACCTAGAGCTAAGGGAACACTAAAGAGGCGTCGCTGCGTCAGGCTCCGCGAGGTCTTGCAGACCTGAATGATAATGCCTTTTGCCTCCGCGCTCTATATGCACCAGACTGCTATTCCAATGCCGGGCGGCCGGCCCATTTTGTCGATATAGTGCTCGCATGCCGAGGTCGATTTACCAGCCATTGCATGAAAGGCTGCGAACGGAGAACGGTCAAAGTCTCCGCCTGACCTTTTCAGAAATTGAAGCGATCTTGGGGAAGCCTCTGCCGAGATCGGCCTACACCTTCACTGCGTGGTGGAGCACACTGAAGAGAGCAGGTCCTCAAGCGAGAGCGTGGATATCCGCTGGTTATCGTGTCCGGGTCTCAATGAAGCACCGCATCGTCGAATTCTATCGTTCTGATGTGAACACCAATGATCGTCATGGAACGCCCTGGCTGCATTGAAGCTTCCCATGATGGCGGACCTATCAACTTCGGTGTTCGGGACCAACTGCGAGAACAAGCTGGCGCAGAATCAAGTTGCAACTTCAGGGCCGCAGCGAAAACTGCTGCGGCCCTCTTTTTGAGCGGAAGCCGCGAGCCGGCTGCTCCGGAACGTGGCGAGAAAAATCTAATGGGAACGCTGCGCGATGGCCCTAGGCCGCATGAGGGTTGACGATGGTGTACCCTCGCAGGGAGCGCGGGTGAATTCGCGTTGCGTGCCCACCTGAGTTGGCATCGTACGCCTTCCAGATGTCACCGGCGATGTGCTGTTCAAGGACGAAGACGTGTCCACGTCGCGCGGCAACCATTCCCGGTGCTGGCGAGGTGCGGGGAAAGCGCAGCCAATTGGCTGCGAGGTTCAGTTCCGGTACTACCCGACCAAACACTCGGATCGCCGCACCACATCCGCAGAACGATCGAGGGCAACCGGCCGGACGACCGCTGACGATCTCACTACTTAAGGCCCCTGAGCTGGCCACAGACATCCGTAGACTAGCAACGGCACCTCGCCGCAGGCGCGGTGCCGGTCTCGTGTATCTCTGCGCCTGCACCAGCGAAGATGAAAAGTCGCATGGCATAATCACGTTGCATTCAGGTGGCGAAGCGGCGCGCAAGGGGCGTGCTTCAGAAGAAATGGATGTCGCAAAAGCGAGCAATAAAGCTACGACTACTCGATTGAACATGCAGGACTCCGGGTTAATAGCCCTGCCCCGACGCGCAGAAAGCGCGTTGTAATTTGGCGAAATTAAGCCACTGAAACAGAATTAAATGAAATTTTGAGACCAAATTAAATCGAGACGGGAACGTTTCGATTTGCCTCGAGTCGTGCTTGCGCGACCGATCCCTTATTGTTCGTGGATCGACAGATGGAAAAGGCAGTCGCCTACGCAATCTCAGCGGCCCTCGTAGGTATCGGTGTTTTGATACTGATCGTCGGCCTGTCCTCCAGCTCGCCCGCTCTGTGGGTGGTGGTCGCACTCGTGCCGATCACGATCGGGATCGTGAGCGCTTTTGGCCCCGTGTAAGGATGGGGAAAACGGCCGATGGGTCAGATCGTCTGCATTTTCCGAATCGGGCCTCTGTGCACGCTCTCAACTGGTTTCAGATTTACGGATACACGCGCGTGAGCCATTTCGTCTCTATGCTTCTGCTTGCCCTCGCCCTGACGCTGACCTTGTGCTTCGGGGTGGCAGCCTGGCGCGTTTCGGCCGGCAATGACGTCGAGATCACCGCAACGATTCCGCATGAGGAATACGGATGGAGAGCGAGGTCGAAGAAGTGAATGCCTTGGGCTCGCCTTCGGTTACATCCTGGCGAGGATGAACATTGATCTTGACGAATCGCGAATGAGTGAAGGCTGCCCGGCGGCTCCGACTGTTACTGCCTCGAGCTCACCAGCAAACATTTAGGACCGCGGGTCGTCCGTTCGCGACATAGCGATCAGGTTCGCGATCATTGCCTCCAGGTGCGGCAGGCATCGCAGGGCTCAGCGGCGTCGAGGTCGGTCACGTGCCAATATTGGACCCGGTCCGCGACGGCCAGAAAGCTGCGTTCGACCATCGATCGATGCTCCGCCTCTTTCAATCGTATGACGATATCTGCTTGCCGGCAGTCAGCTGAGGCGCACGGCTGCGGAAGTTCATCGACATGGCAGCTCCCAACACAACCAGACATAACAACGGGATGGCCTAATACCGCACCAAGCTGTCGCCTCACGCCTCGCCGCGGTAGCTTGTTCGTTCGTGCTGTCGCATCATCCTCATCTCTGATAAGCTGGTGAGACTGGCGCAAACTAGGGTACGGTGGGCACCACAATCAACTCCTTCCAACTCTCTCGATGAATTCCAACGCGGCTGGGGCAATGTCATCGAACTCGACAAAGCAGCGGCGCAGTTCATCTGCAATCTCTACAGTTACATCACGGGACCAGCCCTCTACCGTGTTGAAGACTACGATCCGAGCAGGATGCTTGTATTGGCCTTCCATTATTTGGCGCATCAGCGTCGCTCGACTAGCGTCCTCTTCGGAGGTTTCGCTCCAGGCACGTCCGAGCCCACCTCCGAAATCCTCAAGCACAATATAGACGTCACGTGGATATGGATGGGGCACGATGGACGGAGACTGAGGCATGATTCCGAAATCCCGAAAATACCAGCTCGATTTAATTTTCGATATTAAACTAGATTAAAGATATAATTTCAACCTCATTTATAGTCGTCCGGCTGCGCTTTCGATCGGTCGACACTGCTTATCGATCGACCACTCCCCGGCGCACGTGCTCATGGAGGCGACGAAGAAGCGAGCCGTGAGGTAACGGCGACGGCGATGGCAGCCCCAACGGCAAGGACGACAAACATTTTCGGGGGCACGGCGGTCGGAACGGCTCGCCGGTTACCAAATTTTCCCAACGTCCATCCCCAGGTGGGTAATGCGGTCGGCCCCAGCTTTCCCCGTTGCCCCGCGGGCCTGGAGCTCATTTTTGTTCGGCTTGGAACGACTTGTCGATTGCCAAGTTTTCCCGGCCCCTCCCCAAGGGGCGCCTGCCTTCGCCAAGGCAGCTCAACAGCCCCAGCTTCACCCGCCCCGAGGCTGGGTCCTTTTGCTGTCTGGATAGCTGCAGACTCAGGAGGGCGTTGATGCAGGGTTATCGCTCGATCCTTCTTGTCCAACGGTTGAACGACCTCGTTTGTCAACTGTCAGAGCTGGAAGATCTCCGGCTTAAAGTCAAAGAGGCGGAGCGAAGCGCCTCGGCTGTACCTGCATTGCGGTCGCCTCCGAGCACTCGAGCGCAGCGACGGCGAGCCGCGGGGGAGCAGACCCCCGAGGACTGACTGGAACCCGATCTAACCTGCGTTAGTGAACGAGGTAGAGACTGTGCAGCTCGACTGCCCTGAAGGGAGTGAACTTCACTGTCCTCCCGCGGTGAGGCTTGAGCAAGGTGCTGCACATTTCGCATTTAGGTGTCTACCGCCCGGGCCGTTGCAATCTTCGGCTTTCTCGCGCGCGACAACGCGCTCGAGCGGTCGATGGGCGCAAGCGTGCATTAACGGACTAGCTGGGTGCGCAGGCCGCACGCGACAGTGATAGCGATGAGGCAGCATGGCGTCTGAAGCCTTGCCGCACGCTGATGTTCGTCACGGAGCCGGCGAACTCGACCAAAAGCAGGACCAGGACTTACGTGATCACTGCGTCATGCTGCCCGATCGGGCAGGCTGAGACTTGCTGACGATCTGCGACATCACTGGGTATTCAAACCGAAGTGCGCAGACCATCGTGAGGCACTACCGCGCCCGCAATGCGACTCGCGCCGATTCCGGCATCGACAGGCTTGAATTGCAGGTGCGGAAGGAAGGCATGAAGAGCTGAACGCAGACCGGTAGGGCTCGTGTTACAGTAGTGGACGGGCTTCGGTCCTAATTGTCCGCCTCGTCGCACGGCGTGCGACGTACGACCATTAAAAGCGTCGTACGAGACCCGGCTTGGTCTGCCGAGGAGTTTAAAAGAGCCCCTGCGGCCAATTTCTTAAGGATGGTGGGAGCACCAAGGGCTCGAACCTGGGACCCGCTGATTAAGGGTCAGCTGCTCTGAGAAACTTCGCTGGTGGATTCACCCACTGTGAAAATCGGAAGCGCCAGGCGCGCTAGCTTCTGCAGACGTCAAATTGCCTCAAGGCGTGATCGCCCACGCTTGCCGTCAATGTATTTTTTTTGATCTCCCGGTGCACACGTCGTGCACACGCCGCCTTCTAACCAACTGAAAATACTGAACTCTCGCTCCAGTCCATTATGGGGGCCACGGAAAAGGTCCAGATGCTGATGAAGGGCAACGGCAAGAACGCCGGCGCGGTTGCGGCGATGGTGAAGGGCGAAAAGCCCTACGACCAGGCCACGGTGGACAGCGCGCTGGCGCAGTTCGAGCACACCGCCAAGAAGCTGCCGAACCTGTTTCCCGCGAGCGCAAAGGGCATGAAGCCCGAGGGCGACTACAGCGCCTCGCCGACGGTCTGGGAGGACAAGGCCGGATTCGATGCCAAGGTCGCGAGCTTCGCCAAGGTCGTTGGCGAGGCCAAGGGCAAAATCAAGGATATCGACAGCGATCGTCGTAATATTTCAAACGCCTAACTCACATTCGATAAGGTGAAACATGAGCGTGTGCCCTCCTGTCTTGAAGTGGCTCGCACGCATCCTTCGCCTGAACGGGTGGCCAGTTCAACCGGAATAAAAATCACGGCGGGCAAGAGAGAGCATTGCTATCCGCCTAACGAAAAGGGTTCTCGAATGCCGCGGATGCCTGGAATCCTTCGAATAAAACGGTCCGAAGTCTGAGCTCGCTTCGCACTTGGTCGAGCACCTCTCGCCAATCTCGGGATGACGTCTGTCGAAACAGGCGCATGGTCGGATACCAAGGGCTATCGTCGCGGTCGAGCAACCAGCGATAATCCGGAGTGTAAGGTAACAGAACCCATGTCGGCCGTCCTAGCGAGGCGGCGAGATGTGCAACACTGGTGTCTACCGCGACAACGAGATCAAGACACTTGATTAAGGCCGCAGTCTCTACGAAATCGGTAAGGCCGTCACTGAAGTCGAGAAGTCCCGGGCGCTCTTGCATAGCCTTTCTGTCGTCGGATCCTGGATCCTTCTGGAGGCTGACGAAGCTGGCACTGACATCAAGGACACTTGAGAGGGTTCGCAATGGTATCGATCGATTGCAATCGTCAAGATGCTCCGGGTTTCCTGACCACACTAGCCCCACGCGAAACTTGTGATGAGAGCCGAGTCGTTCTTTCCAAGCGCGCACGCGAGCTCTTGGCGGATTGGGAAGATAAGGCCTTCAGCGCCTCGTTGTGATCTCCTTGCGACAGAAAGGCGATTCCAAGGCTGAGGAAGTATACTGGCTTGGGATCCTGTCGTATTGCGCGAGAAATCCACTGGTGTGCGTGGTCATAGCGCTTGACCTGTTGGGATAGTAAACCCATCAAGTGGAGCGAGTCTGCGTGGTTGGCGTCCAGTGCAATAGCCTGGCGGCAACAGACCTCCGCGTCGCGAAATTGTCAGGCTCGCATGTGGACGAACCCAGACTCAAAAAGCGCAGCGACCGGTGTGGTAGAATCTGCGCGGCCTTTGGATTTGCGAGATTCTCGAGCAGCAGCCCGGCGTTCCTGACGATTCATGGCGCGTTCAGAGCGAGATTCCCAAAAGCAACCTTTAGGTGATTCGATGCAATCTGTGCACCGTCTTGGATGGTCTTCAGTGCAGGACATCCAGGGGCACTTTCCCGATCTCCTCACCCTCCTCGTTCGTGACCATGATGGAAAAATGACGATTCCTGAGTTCGGGACGCTCCGCAAGAAGTCTCCTCGCGATCTCCTCGGCAACATCCAGCGCCATGATGTCGTCGGGTAATTCAGCACCTCCCTCGTCTGCAACGGTCTTGGAGTCGACCAGATCGAAATGATAGCGCGGCACGTGAACCCTCAAATTCGTCGCAGGAGCGCGCGATCTCGAGTCTTCGTTCCGGCGCTCGCATGTCAACCCCCGGCAGACCCGCAGGAACCCTCAGGCGCATCGCGGCATTGCTGCGTTTTGGAGCCAACAAATGCTTGGACAGCTGCGCGTGCTTGCCCAGCCGGGCGCGGTCATCGCCGGTCTCGCCGTCCTGCTGCTGATGGCCGCTGGCGACGCGGCGATCGTGATCGCCGTGAAGGGCTGGCCATTCTAGCCCGATGATCGATGTCGGACATGTCCTTCTTCGGCCAACTGTTCCGGTTAGCGCATAGGAACCTTTGTAGGCCTGCCCGGTTCCGCCTGTGAAGCGGAGTGCGACAAAGCGTCAATGCAGGTCTGGGTGCGAAGGGTTCTGGTGTTGTGCATGACCTGGCCGCTTGCTGCGTGCGCGGGCCAGCAGTCGGCGCTTGACCCTCAAGGGCTGCAGTCTGAGCAGATTCGGCATACGCTATTCATCTTCCTCATTGTCGCGGCGATCGTCTGGACCGCCGTCGTCATCGTTCTGGGCCTGGGGCTATTACGCCGGAAGCGCACAGCCGATCAGCCGCTGGACCTCCACCAGCCCTTCGAACAACGCTCCGGGCGCGTCGTCCTGGCGCTTGGGATTGCGACCACCGTCGTCGTGCTCGGTCTCTCCTTCGTCAGCTATGCCGGACAACGCACCGTCTTCGCCAAGGACGAGAATGCCCTCACGTTGAAGATCATCGGCCATCAATGGTGGTGGGAGGTTCGCTATGAAGCCGACAGTCCGCACCAGAGTTTCGTGACCGCCAACGAGATCCGGATCCCGACCGGCCAGCCGGTGAAAGTCGAGCTGGAATCCGCCGACGTGATCCACAGCTTCTGGGTGCCCAGCCTGACCGGCAAGATGGACTTGATCCCCGGGCAGAAGAACGAGCTGCAATTCACGGCGAAGAACGCGGGCATCTATCGCGGGCAATGCGCCGAGTTCTGCGGGATCCAGCACGCCCATATGGCGTTCGCCGTGATCGCGATGTCGCCCGACGAGTTCGGGCGCTGGCGCGATCATGAAAACCAGAGCGCGAACAGCCCTACCGATCAACTCGGCAAGCAGGGTGAAGCTCTGTTCCGGGCGCGCGGCTGCGCACTGTGTCACAACATCAGCGGTACGATGGCCGGCGGGCAGCTGGGTCCGGACCTCACGCATATCGGCAGCCGCACGACGATCGCGGCGGGAACGTTGCCGAATACGTCGGCCACGCTCGGCGCCTGGATCGTCGATCCCCAGCACATCAAACCCGGCAATCTGATGCCGAAGATGCCGCTGCAATCGGACGAAATGATCGCGATCATTCATTATCTGGAGCAGCTCAAGTGAGCATGGCCGCTGAACCAAATGAGTTGCGGGACGACGTCCTGAACGGCCTGCAGCTTTCGATGCAGCTCGAGCGGGTGTGGCGCACGCCGTCTGGACTTGTCGGTGCGCTCATGTCGGTCGACCACAAGGTCGTTGGACGCCGCTATATCCTGACCGCATTCGCCTTCCTGCTTCTCGGCGGCATTCTCGCGATCCTGATGCGTGTTCAGCTTGCCGGGCCGGAGAAGACGTTTCTCTCCGCCGACAAGTACAATCAGGTCTTCACGATGCACGGCTCGACGATGATGTTCCTGTTCGCCGTCCCGGTCATGGAGGCGTTCGCCGTCTATCTGGTGCCGTTGATGGTCGGCACGCGTAACATCGCGTTTGCGCGCCTGAATGCCTTCAGCTATTGGATGTTTCTGTTCGGCGGTTGCTTTCTGTGGATCTCGTTCCTGTTCAACGTCGGTCCCGATGTCGGCTGGTTTTCGTACGTTCCCCTCTCGAGCCTGCAGTTCACACCGACGAAGCGGGCCGATGTCTGGGCACAGATGATCACCTTTACCGAGGTCGCGGCGCTCGCAGTCGCCGTGGAGATCGTCGTCACCGTGTTCAAGCTCCGCGCCCCCGGCATGACGCTCGACCGCATTCCCCTGTTCGTCTGGGCCATGCTGGTGACGGCCTTCCTTGTGATGTTCGCGATGCCGTCGATCATGGTCGCATCGACGTCACTGATCCTTGATCGGCTCGTCAATACGCGCTTCTACGACTCCTCATCGGGTGGGCATCCCCTGCTCTGGCAGCATCTGTTCTGGTTCTTCGGCCATCCCGAGGTCTACATCATCTTCATCCCGGGTACGGGAATGGTCTCGGCGATCCTCGCGACGTTCGCGCGGCGGCCGGTGATCGGCTATCCCGTCGTGATCCTCTCCTTGATCGCGACCGGCTTCCTGTCGTTCGGCCTCTGGGTCCACCACATGTTCGTCACGGGCCTGCCCCAACTCGGCGCGGCCCTCTTCACGGCCTCCAGCATGCTGATCGCGGTGCCGAGCGGGCTGCAGATTTTCTGCTGGCTGGCAACGCTCTGGGATGGACGTCCGGTGTACCGGACGCCGCTGCTGTTCGTGATCGGCTTCATCGTCATCTTCGTGCTCGGCGGGTTGTCCGGCGTGATGGTCGCCTCGGTGCCGATCGACACCCAGGTGCACGACACCTATTTCGTCGTGGCCCACTTCCATTATGTCCTGATCGGCGGCGCAGTCTTCCCGCTGGTCGGCGCGGTCTACTATTGGTTTCCCAAGATCGCAGGCCGCATGCTGAGCGAAAGACTCGGACGCTGGAATTTCTGGCTGGCCTTCATCGGCTTCAACGTCGCCTTCTTCCCGATGCACATCCTTGGGCTGGTCGGAATGCCGCGCCGGGTCTACACCTATACCGCCGACATGGACTGGGCGCACCTGAACCTCGTGTCCAGCGGCGGTGCTCTCGTTTTCGCGTTTAGCTTCGCGGTTCTTCTGGCCAATGTGATCTACAGCCTTGGCAAAGGCGCGCTTGCAGGCGACAATCCCTGGAATGCCTCGACGCTGGAATGGGCGACCTCGTCGCCGCCTCCGCCGCAGAACTTCGACCGCATTCCGGTTGTCAAGCACCGCGATCCGCTGTGGGCCGATAGCGAGAGCCTGTCTGTGGTCGCGGGTCTGAGTGCCGAGCGGCGCGAGGTCCTGCTGACCTCGCTTGCGGAAGCCGAGCCCCAGATCCGCGAGGCTTCGCCCGAGCCGAGCATCTGGCCCCTGCTCACAGCCATCGCAACGACGATCTTCTTCATCGGATCGATCTTCACGCCTTGGGCGGTGCTCTGGGGCACGCCGCCGATGGCCGTGACTTTGATCGGCTGGTTCTGGCCGAGCGGCAGCAAGGAGGACGAGGAGTGAGACAGACCATCGTCCACGACGTCTCGGACCTGCCGACTTACGGCTACGGCCCGCGCAGTGGCCCGTGGTGGGGCGCCATGGGTTTCATGGCCCTCGAAGGCATGGGCTTTGCCGTTGCAATCGGCGCGTACCTTTATCTCTACGCAGTTAACCCGAGCTGGCCGATCGGAGCCTCCCCGCCGGATCTCTGGCCGGCGACGGTCGAGACCGTGATTTATGTGTTGAGCATCATTCCCAACGAGTTCACCAACCGCGCCGCGCACCGTCAGGATCTCGCGAAGGTGCGGATCGGTCTCATCGTGATGGCCCTGATCGGCATCGCGCTCCTAGTGCTGCGCGGCTTCGAGTTCGCACATCTCAACACCCGCTGGGACAATTCAGCCTACGGCTCGATCGTATGGCTCATTCTGGGGCTGCACACGACCCACCTTGCCACCGATGTGGGCGACACGGTCGTGCTGGCAGTGTTGATGTTCACGCGTCATGCGAAACCGCGCCGGTTCAGCGACGTGACCGACAACGTGTTTTATTGGAACTTCGTCGTGCTCGCCTGGCTGCCGCTCTATGTCTTGCTGGATTGGGTGCCACGCCTATGACCGCAACCGATCAACAATCCAGACTGCTCTACTGGGCCGGCGTTGCGCTTGGGCCCATCGCGTGGGGTATCAATTTGCAGGGCGCCTACGTGCTCGCGCACTTCTCCTGCGAACAGACCAGGATCAGCGGCACGATCATGAGTGCGGTTCTGGCTATCGTCGCCCTCGCAGGCACTGTCATATCGGCCCGCGCGGTTCGGCGCGGCGCGGGGGCTGAATGGGCCGATGCGCGGGGTGGCGGGCCACGAACGTTCATGGCCTGGCTTGGCGTCGGCTCCGGCGTGCTGTTTGCGTTGGTGATTGCGAACCAGTTCGCCGCCTCGCTCATGATCAGCCCATGCCTGCGCTGAGCCTTGCAGCACTGCTGCTTGCGCTGCTCGCGGGACCGGCCGCCGCGCACGGACTATCGGAGGTCGATCCCGGCTCGCTGTGGAGCTACGATCCCTGGCTCATGGCCCCGCTCTATGCCGTCGGTATCGCCTTCTATGTCGGAACGCAGCGGCTCTGGCATCATGCGGGCGGCGGCCACGGCGTCAGCTTCCGCCAGGTGGCCGCATTCTGGACCGGATGGCTGGTGGCCGCGCTCGCCGTGACCTCGCCGCTGCACTGGCTCGGCGAGCGTCTGTTCACCGCGCACATGGTCGAGCACGAACTCCTGATGGTGGTCGCGGCACCGCTGATGGCGTTCGCCCGGATCAATGGTCCGCTGCTGTGGAGCCTCCCGGCCCGGCTCCGCCCTGCGGCGGGTCGCGTGCTCAATCTGCCGATACTGGCGTGGCCGTGGCGGCTTGTGAGCCATCCGATGAGCGCGACCATCCTCCACGGCGCAGCACTCTGGGTCTGGCACGCACCGCCCTTGTATGCGTGGGCGCTCGAGAATACGGCGATCCATCGTCTCCAGCACATCAGCTTCTTTGCAACCGCGCTGTTGTTCTGGTGGGTGCTGCTGCACGGCCGCGGTCAGGGCCGTAGCACACGAATTCGCGATGGCATCGCTGTCGCTTGCCTGTTCATCACCATTCTGCATTCCGGCGTGCTCGGGGCCCTGCTGACCGTGTCGCCGCGGCTTTGGATCCCAGGCCAGGGCGCCCTCGCTGGCGAGTTCGGCCTTTCGACACTCGAGGATCAGCAACTCGCCGGCATCCTGATGTGGGTGCCCATGGGCATCCTCTATACCGGCGCGGCGTTGTTCTTCGCTCATCGGTGGTTGACCGCGAACGGCGGGAGGACGCGCCTGCTCCTTCAGCATCCGGGCTGAGCGACGCTGCATAGGAACCGCAACTTCTCTTCGAACGTTCGCCTGCCGACTGCGACACTCCACGGAGGCCACATGGAAAAACGATCGCTCATAGCGGCAACGGCTATCCTCACTGCGACATTCGTGATGCCTGCAGTCTTGAACGCGCAGGATCAACCCCGGCCGGGGGTGTCGTGCCCGGTCGACCATGACAAGCTCGCGGATATCCTCAAGAAGAGTGTCAAGCCGGGCGGCGGCCCGAGCAACGGAGGTCTCGACAACAACGAATGGGCTGCCGTCGTCAATCGGCAGGGCGTCGTCTGCGCAATTGCCTACAGCGGCGGCAAGGTCGACGACCAGTGGCTGGGCAGCCGGGCCATCGCGGCCGAGAAGGCCAACACGGCGAATGCATTCAGCCTGAAGGACAAGGCGATGGCGACGGCCAATCTCTATGCCGGTGCGCAGCCCGGCGGGTTCCTGTTCGGCGCGGCACTCGGCAACCCGCCGTCTCCGGAAGCCTTGTACACCGGATCTCCGGACAACTTCGGCACGGCCCAGGATCCGATGGTGGGCAAGCCGGTCGGCGGCACCATCGTGTTCGGAGGCGGGCTGGCGCTCTATGACGGCAACGGCGTGGCCGGGGCGCTGGGTGTGAGCGGTGACAGTTCCTGCGCGGATCACAATGTGGCCTGGCGCGTGCGTCACCAGCTCGGGCTCGACCGCGTGCCGGCCGGCGTCAGCCCCAACATGAAGGACGCGATCATCTTTGACATCGGACCTGACGGCAAAAGTCCGTCTGGATTTGGTCACCCGAAGTGTAACGGCAAGGAAGATCAGATCGCAGTCGACCTCGGCGCCGGCGTATCCGGCAACGTCGTGAGATAGCTCGTCGATCTCACCATTTTGGAACCAAGCGAAGGCGGAACGTTTGTAGGTTCGTAAACCGGCCTGCAACGCAGCACGGTCTCGTCACTGCCGTGGAGATCTTTACATATGTTAGTGCGTGGTCTCACGCGTTTGCTGGGCCTGTTTCCGGGCATCCTTTGTGCTCTTTGCGCCAGTTGCGCGGTGCTGTCGTCCGCGTCAGCACAGAGCGATCTCGCCAACCGCATGAAAGACCCGGCCCAGTGGCCGATGGCGGCGCGCGACTACGCCAACACGCGCTACAGCGAACTCGACCAGATCAACGCCTCCAATGCATCGCGGCTGCAGCTCGCATGGACGTTCTCGGTCGGCGCCGATCGCGGTCAGGAGGCGGCGCCGCTCGTGGTGGACGGCACCATGTATGTGGTCGGCCCCTATGCGGGCCCCTACCCTAACCGTGTGTTCGCACTCGATGCCACGACCGGTGAATTGAAATGGTCCTACGCGCCGAAGCCGGAGCCCGCTGCCGCGGGCGTTGCCTGCTGCGACGTCGTCAATCGCGGACTCGCTTTCGACAATGGCAAGATTTTCCTCAACACGCTCGATAACCATACCGTCGCCATCGATGCCAAGTCCGGCAAGGAGCTGTGGCACACGAAACTCGGGGAGATCAACAAGGGCGAAACCATCACGATGGCTCCCGTGGTGGTGAGGGGCAAGATCCTTGTCGGCAACAGCGGCGGCGAGATGGGCGTGCGCGGCTGGGTCACCGCACTCGACGAGACCACCGGCGCGATCACGTGGCGCGCCTATTCGACAGGTCCCGACAAGGACGTGCTGATCGGAGACGATTTCAAGCCGTACTACGACAGCCTGAAAGGCAAGGATCTCGGCGTGAAGACCTGGCCCGCCGACCGCTGGCAGATTGGTGGCGGCACAGTCTGGGGCTGGATCTCCTACGATCCCGAGCTGAACCTGATCTACTACGGCACGGCCAACCCTAGCCCCTGGAATGCGAACCAGCGCAGCGGCGACAATCTCTGGAGCACGACAATCTTTGCCCGCGATCCCGATACCGGTCGCGCTAAATGGGCCTACCAGATCAACCCGCACGATCTGTTCGACCACGACGAGATCAACGAGAACGTGCTCGTCGACCTCGAACTGAACGGAAAGCCGCGCAAGGTGCTGATCCACCCCGGCCGCAACGGCTATATGTACGTCATGGACCGCGCCACTGGCGAGGTGATCTCGGCGGACGCGTATGACTTCGTCAACAGCTACAAGGGCGTCGATCTGAAGACCGGCAAGATTATCCCGAACGAGGAGAAGATGCCGCTTGTCGGCAAGACGGTCGAGAACATCTGCCCGAGCGCGCCGGGCGCCAAGGATTGGCAACCGACGGCGTGGTCGCCGCGCACAAAACTCCTCTATGTGCCCCATCAGCATCTCTGCATGAGCTTCAAGGCTTCTCAAGTCGGCTACATCGCCGGGACGCCCTACGTCGGTGCAGACGTAGACATGTATGCCGGCCCCGGCGGCTATCGCGGCGAGTTCATGGCCTGGGACCCGATCGCGCGCAAGAAAGTCTGGGAGATTCACGAGAAGCTGCCGGTCTGGAGCGGCGCACTGGTCACAGCAGGCGATGTCGCCTTCTACGGCACCATGGATCGCCTGTTCAAGGCAGTGGATGCCAAGGACGGGCACGTGCTCTGGCAATTCCGTGCCGGCTCCGGCTTCATCGGCCAACCGATCTCCTATCGCGGCTCCGACGGACAGCAATACGTCGCGATCCTGTCGGGCGTCGGCGGCTGGCCGGGCGTCGTCGCCAATGCGGAGGTCGATCAGCGCGTGCGCAACGCCGCACTGGGCTTCACCGGCGCCACCCAGGACCTGCCCTTCTATACCGCGGGCGGGAGTGAGCTGCTGGTATTCAAGCTCGGCGGCGCGTTTGGTGAGGACACCAGCCATGCGCCTTCCAAGTAATCGCCTCGGCTTCACCCTTGGGCTTCTTCTCGCGTTCGCGACCACGGCTGCGCCGGCCACGGAGGGCGGGCTTCGCGTCTGTGCCGATCCCAACAATCTGCCGTTCTCGAACAGCGCCGAAGCAGGATTCGAGAACAGGCTCGCGGCCATGGTGGCCGAGCATTTAGGCCTGCAGGTCTCCTACACCTGGTGGGCGCAGCGCCGCGGCTTCATCCGCAACACACTGAAAGCCGGCAGATGCGATGTCGTCATGGGCGTGCCGTCCGGCTATGATCTCGTCGAGACGACCAGGCCCTATTATCGCTCGAGCTACGTGTTCGTCACGCGGCAGGACCAGCACCTTGACCTTTCGTCCCTGCTCGATCCGCGCTTGCATCACCTCGCGATCGGCGTGCATCTGATCGGCGATGACGGCAACAATCCCCCGCCGGCGCAGGCGCTCGGCGAACAGGGCATCGTTGATAATGTTCGCGGGTATTCCATCTACGGTGACTATCGCCAGGCCGATCCGCCCGGGCGCCTGATCGAAGCCGTCGAAAGCGGCAGCCTCGATGTCGCCGCCGCATGGGGGCCGCTGGGCGGCTATTTCGCGCAGCGCTCTCCGGTGCCGCTGACGGTTACGCCGATCAGGGATTACGAGCGCTTTGCGCCCCAGCAATTCCAGTTCGCCATCGCGATGGGCGTGCGCAAAGGTGACCGCGCCCTGCGCGACCGACTCAATGCCTTCATCGACGAGCACCGATCCGAGATCAACGCCTTGCTGCGAAGCTACGGCGTACCTCTGGTCGAGCTGCCGGTCACGGCATCGGGAGGACATGAGTGATGTCTGGTCCAGTACTGCGCGCGAGCGCCCTATCGTTGCTGCTGGTGGTCGTGCCGAATGGCGCGGGGCTGGCCCAGCAGACTTTGCCGCAGTCGCAGGAGGCGCAGATGCCGACGCTGTCTCCCCGCCCGAATTTCGGTGGCAGCGTCGGCAATGGTAGGCCCGGCGTCTTCATGCAGGTCCCGGTCAGTCACCTCCATCCCGGCGCGCAGCCGGACCCGCCGCAAATCAAGAATCCTGTGCAGGGCGATCCCAATGCGGAGCAGCGCGGGATGACCTACTATGTCAACTTCAACTGCATCGGCTGCCACGCACCCAATGGCGGCGGCGGCATGGGTCCGGCGCTGAGCAACAACAACTTTACTTACGGCTCGCAGCCCGAGAACATCTTTCTCTCGATTTACCAGGGGCGGCCGAACGGAATGCCAGCCTGGGGCGGCGTATTGCCCGACAGCGTGATCTGGGATCTCGTCACTTATATCGGTAAGATCAGCAACGAGCCGAGCCACCAATGGGGCCGCACCTTTTCTGCGAATCTGCCATCGCCCGAGGTCGAGCAAGTCCCGAGCGAGCAGGTCTCCACGACCGATCCCTGGTCTGCCACCAAGTCTTTCAACTTCGGCCAGAAGCCCTGACCGGCCGAGCGGAGCAGCAATGGCAAATCCGATCGCGAAATTGCTGGTCACTGCACTGCTGGCCACGACAGGCGCCGCCTGCAACGCTGCGGGCCCGGACAATTTCATGGGCGACGCGCGCCGTGGCGCCGACCTCGTCAAGCAGTACCACTGCGGCGGCTGTCACGATATTCCTGGTATCGCCGGCGCCGAAGGCAATGTCGGCCCACCCTTGCATCGGATCGGCACGCGAAGCTACATCGCCGGCTACATCCAGAACTCGCCAGACAACATGGCCGACTGGATCGAGGATCCACAGCGGGCGTTGCCGGGCAATGCCATGCCGCGAATGGGCATCCCGCAGAAGGACGCGCGGGACATCGCGGCGTTTCTCTATACGCTGAAGTGACCATCATGACATCGACGCATCGTTCAACGAACTGGTTCCGTGAGGCGCCATTGCTGGCCATCACCATTGTGGTCGTCGCCATCATGGGATTGGGCCTCCTGGCTGGCGGTGCCTGGCTCGCGGCCCTGGGTGGCTCGGTCTATTATCTGATCGCGGGCATCATGCTTCTGCTCACGAGTTGGCTGCTCGCGCGCCGTCGCGCCGAGGCGCTCTGGACCTATGCCGCGCTGCTGGCGGGAACGATGGCCTGGGCGATCTGGGAAGTGGGTTTCGATTTCTGGTTGCTGGCGCCGCGCGGCGATGTGCTCGTGCCGCTTGGCCTGTGGCTAATGCTGCCCTTCATTGCCTCCCGCCTAGCGCCTCGCTTGCGCGCAGCGCGATGGGCGCTTGGCCTTGTGTTGATAGCCGCAGCCATCGTCGTCGGCATTTCCTTGACGAGTGATCGCCGCGATCTTGCCGGCACGATACCTGAGGGCGAAACAACCGGGGCCATCGCGGCTCCCGAACCGGACCAGCCCGCTGCCGCCGGGCAGAACTGGACGGCCTACGGCGGCAGCGCCTTCGGTACGCGCTTCTCGTCGCTGAGCCAGATCACCAAGGACAACGTCGAGAAGCTCAAGCTCGCTTGGGAATTCCGCACCGGTGACCACAAGGGCCCTGATGACCCCGACGAGATCACCAACCAGGCAACGCCGCTCAAGGTGGGCGATCTCCTCTACACCTGCTCGCCGCACCAGATCGTGTTTGCGCTCGAAGCCGCGACCGGAAGATTGCGCTGGAAGTTTGACCCACAGGTCCAGCACAACAAGGCGTTCCAGCACATGACCTGCCGCGGCGTATCCTATCACGCGACCATGCCCGGCGCGGTAACTGCCGACGGCACGCCGGCGCCGCGCGATTGTGCGGCGCGCATTTTCGTCCCGACCAACGACGGACGGATGTTCGCGCTCGATGCGCGGAGCGGCTCGCCTTGCGAGAGTTTTGGCAACCAGGGACAGATCGATCTCAAGCAAGGCAGCGAGATCCAGACGCTCGGCTTTTACGAGGGCACCTCGCCACCCGTCGTCACGGACAAGGTGCTGATCGTCGGCGGCGCGGTGATCGACAACTATTCCGATCGCGTGCCGTCGGGCGTCATTCGTGGTTTCGATATCTATTCCGGACGGTTGATCTGGGCGTTCGATGCCGGCAACTCCGATCCGAACGAAATGCCTTCGGCCTCGCATCATTTTACAGCCGGTTCACCCAATTCGTGGAGCATTTCGGCGGTCGACGAGAAGCTCGGGCTCGTCTATGTCCCGCTCGGCTCGAGCTCTCCGGATATCTGGGGCGGCGGCCGTTCGCCCGAAAACGAGCGCTACGATTCGGCGTTGATTGCCCTCGATCTCATGACCGGGAAACTGCGTTGGTCGTTCCAGAATGTGCACCACGATCTCTGGGACATGGATATGCCGTCACAGCCCAGTCTGGTCGATTTGCACTCTAACGGCGGCGTGACGCCTGCGATCTACATCCCGGCCAAGACCGGCGACATCTTCGTGCTCGACCGCCGCGACGGGCGTCAGTTGGTGCCCGCACCGGAGAAGCCGGTGCCGCAGGGCGCCGCGAATGGAGATCGGCTATCGCCGACCCAGCCTTTTTCGGAATTGAGCTTCCGCCCCTCCGGCAAACTCACGGACGCGCAGATGTGGGGCAGCACGATGTTCGACCAGCTCGCCTGCCGGATCAAGTTCAAGCGCCTGCGCTATGAGGGGCCGTTCACGCCGCCGTCTGAACAAGGCACGCTGGTGTTTCCCGGAGACTTCGGCATGTTCGAATGGGGCGGCATCGCCGTCGATCCACAACGCCAGATCGCGATCGCGAACCCTCAATCGATTCCCTTCGTCTCGCGGCTCGTGGCGCGCGGGAAGGACAATCCGGCCGCGCCGAATGCGGCGCATCCACCAGGAACCGAGCTGGGTGTGCAGCCGATGTACGGCGCCCCCTACGGCGTTGATCTCGGCATTTTCCTCTCACCGCTCGGCATCCCCTGCCTTGCTCCGCCATGGGGCAACATCGCAGCGATCGATCTGAGGTCGCACAAAGTGGCCTGGCAACATCGCATCGGCACGATCCGCGATCAGGCGCCGCTGCCGCTGCCATTCAAGCTCGGCGTTCCCATGCTGGGCGGTCCGATCGTCACCGCGGGCGGCGTCATCTTCATCACGGGAACGATGGATGACTATATCCGCGCGTTCGACGTTCGCGATGGCAGACAGCTTTGGCAGGACCGCCTTCCTGCCGGCGGCCAGTCGACGCCGATGACCTATGAGGCCGGCGGCAAGCAATACGTCGTCACGGTCGACGGCGGCCACGGCTCGTTCGGAACTAAACTCGGCGATTACGTGCGGGCCTACGCGCTGCCCTGATCTGCCTCGGCAGGACTTGTTTGTGCTTGGCGACGCCTTGTCCCGATCTGCCGGCGCGACGCGCAACTGCTGAAGCCAGGAGAGCCACGCCCGCAGCTAGTCCCAGTACCGCGAGCCCCTGACTGATGACATCGGCAGGTGGAAGCTGCTTGCGTGACAGCCAACCGCCGTCGATCGACGTGCCCTGCGGACCAGCTTCGATCATGGTACCCTCGCTGCTCTTCGCCGGGCGCGCGCGCGACAGCAGGTAGCGGAAGGCAGCTCCCACGAGGTTCTCGGTGATCTGCGGAGCCATCGCGTAGGCAATTTGGCCGGCACGAGCCGGCCAGCCCACGGCGACTTCGTCACGGGGTGCGCGAACGAGGCTCACGAACGTCTCGGCAACGTCCTCCGCCTGATACAGCAGCGGACCGGGATCGAGCGTTCGGCCGGACATGTTGGCGCCGTGGACGAAGCCCGGCGTGTCGACCATGGCCGGGAAGACACCGCAGACATGGATGTTGCGGTGAGCCCTGAGCTCCTGACGCAGGCTCGCGGTGAAGCCCCGCAGGCCGAACTTGCTCGCGGTATAGGCCGCAGCAAAGGGCGTCGGCGCCCAGCCGCCGAGCGAGATGTTGTTGATCAGGATGCCGCGGTTCTGGCGGAGAAAGATTGGAAGCACCGCGAAAGCGCCATGCATGGTGCCGAGGAGATTGACCTCGATCGTTCGGCGATGAAGCGCGATATCCGCGTCCTGATAGGCCCCGAAAACGCCGGTGCCGGCGTTGTTGATCCAGACGTCGATGCCGCCGAACGCGTCTTCGGCCTCTCGGGCCAGTCGCTGCACCGCCTCTGCATCGGTGACATCGGTCGGGATCGCCAATGCGCGGCCTCCGAGCGCCTCGCATTCGGCGGCGAGGCTCGTCAGGACTTCAGCACGGCGTGCCGCCAGGACGACGCTTGCGCCCTTGCCGGCGAAGGCCAGCGCCGTAGCACGCCCGATTCCGCTCGAGGCACCGGTAATGACGACGTGCGTGCCAGTCATTTGCCGCGGCTCAGATCCGGAGCCAGCCGCCGGAAGCAGCCAGTGCAGAGATCGCCGAAGGCGCTCGGTTCCGTTCGCTTCGAACCACTCGCCGTGCGCGAAAATCACCCTCTCCGGCGACAGCCGTACAAGCCGCTCGGCTGCGGACCGCACGGAGCGGCCGCCGAGGCGCAGCAGCAGCCGCAAATAGACCGGCGCCGTACCGTTCGGCTTGGAGATGCCGAGGAGGTTTGCCGCGGCCTCGTTTGGCGCGCTGAGATCATTGGGATCGAGATTTTGCACGAGATCCGTCAGGATCAGTGTCCGGCTGCGCTTGTCGAACAGCTCGATCTCGGAGAACATCGGAGCGTTCACCGAGACGGCTTCGAGGTCGGCCCTCCATTCCTCAGGCATCGCGTCTCCAAGCTCGCGGTCGATGCGGATGCGTGCCGCTCGGACTTGCCTGCGCGCCGAAAGGCCGCGCGCCGCGAAAATCGTCACCTGCGGCAGCTCCCTCTGCCACTCGGACAGGAACATCCAGTGCGCGATATTCGGCGCGAGCAAATACTTTATCGCGCCTAGCCGCTCCAACTCACCGCGGAGGGCCGGCGAATATCTCACCGGCGAATGCAGCACGAGATCGCCGTTCGACAGCCGAATGACGGTCATGCGCACCGGGAGTTTCAGACCCGTGGCGCTGATCGGCGCGTCGTCCACGACCCAGATATCGTCCGTCGCTCGCGACAGACGGGCCGTCGACAACGTGGAGTCGGAACTTTGCATGAGCGTCTTCCATCACAAGGCGTTTGCTCAAGCTTCGGGAGCGACGCTCGTTCCTCGCTAGGAGGCCCGAGCCTGCTTGCGGGCGTTGCGTCGGCGACGGCGGGCCGCGAGCCGTCCTCGCCCTCTCTCCGCCGGAATGTGTCGCGAGATCGCCGGTGCGAGCTCCGGCTCTGAGGGAGGTTGTTGGGCGGCAATCGGGGCTTGGTCCGGACGAGCTTCCATCAGATCAAGTACCGCGCGGCCCTTGTCCGTGATCCGCCACCCGCCATTTGTCCGATCGATCAGCCCTTGCGAAAAGATGTCCAGCCCCGGCACCCGCCCGGCAAGCCGCCGGGTGCGCTCGGTCCAGTCGCGACCGCTGGTCGCTAGAATGGCCATATCCCGCTTGAGATCCTCCATGACGGCGAACCCATCCGGGTAGCTCACCAGGATCTTGAGGACCGTCACTTGGAAATTCACCCCCGCCCCCACATGACCGTCGTCACATCGTCGGGACTTCTGAGAGAGCATTGCGGGCCGCTTGTTTGAGGCAATCCGCAGAGATGTCACCCCTGCTTGCAGTCTCCAGAAGCTTCGAGGCTACGCGGGTCCTGGCGCCGATCTCACAGCGTGGAACACCTTCACACACCTCATCGAGAACGGTGCGCAACAACGCCTTGGTCGCGGTATCGATCATGGAAAGCCCCAGCGGAAAGTTCACGGTAGAGCAATGGCTCCGGCCTGTGATTCAACATTGTTAATGATTTGAGAAATTCACGGGTCTGGCCACCCACCACCCTGGCGGTCTCGGGGTTGCCGAGTGCGCGACCTTCCTGCCTGGCATTGTGCGCGAGGTCGTGGAACCTCCCTCGCCAGCGGGCGGGCCGGATATTCCGACGGCGCAAGACCTGTCTCCGTCGATCGCGAGAATCGGATCATCCAGATCGACCCCCGTGAAAACCATCACGCGCCTGCGGCGGATCAATCCCGGCCTGGTCTTTCAGCCGATCGCTAGGCGTGCCAGTCAGCATGGGTGATAGCAAACCGCGCAGTTTCGCGTCCTCGCGGCGCAAATCGCCCGAGCTTTGCTTGGTCATTCCACCCTCTTGTCCAAGAGGGCGCAGGGAAGGCCGGGTGCCGGCTGGCACCCGCGGTCCGCTGCGCGAAAAGCACACGCAGGAAAACCGCACAGCAGCATACAGGTGTAGCCAATCACTCGGCCTTCCCTGCGCGATGGTTGGACGGCTTATGCCGTGCTCTCCCGGGAGCCGAGTTCCTGCTGGCCTCCCTCGCCCTCGCGAAAGTCACCGGCACCGCGCCGGTTGACGCAGATGCCGCATTCGCCAGGGCTTGACCGTAGCAACGACGGCCAGGACCACACGGTTTTGCCGTACGCACGGCCCGCCATTTCGCCGCAGTTTTTCCAGCCCTGTCGACGGAGCCGGAAACTTACAGACGAGACGAAGCCTAGCAGCGCCGCTCGTCGGAACGAAGCCTTGGGCTCACGGAGAGCAATCCGCCCTGCCCTTGGCCACTCGCACCCGAACGCTGCCGCGTCCACCGCAAGCCCGGCTCGCGAACATGACGACCACAAGATCGCCCCTCAAGGATGAGCCGGGATGGCCGATACATACGTCAAAACCGAATTTCGGTAAAGTGGAATATTTTTGCAAAGAGGGGTTGACGGCGCTGGCGGGTGTTTCGCTCGACGAGTCCCGCGGCTTTAGTTTAATGCGCAGCCTCATACTGGAGGGCCCCATGGCATGGAATCCGAGTCACTCTTGGCGACGTACGCGGAGCGTGTCCATCGGGAGCACACCATCCGCACCATTGGCGGGAGCCCCCAGTCTATATCCACCTCTCAATCAGGCGCTTCACTGAGGGCGTTTAGACGAGTAGGATGTGTCTCGCGGTGCTCCGGAGGCGGCATGAGCCAGCGCAAGTTCATGGGACTTGGCGGCGGTGCGACAGCATCAGGGCCGGGCATTGCGCTAGCGAGCGAGCGATTGGCCAACGCAGCCGCCGAGCCCGCTTACGATGATGAGCAAGAATTCCCATTGGTCATCGCGAACATCCCCGCAACCCCCCGCCAAAAGGCCTGGGCCGTGGGTGTCGCCGTCTCGCTCATCGTCCTTGCAGCGGTCATCGCGCCGTTCGCCCGGATCCAATTGGGCCAGATCAATGGTTTCGTTCCAGTCTTGCAGACCGCGTTGGCCCTGGCCGAATTCATCACGGCAGCCCTGCTGTTTGCTCAATTTTCGATCCAGCCTCAGCGGGCACTTCTTGCACTCGCAAGCGGATACGTTTTCAGCGGATCGTTCGCATTCTTGCAAACGCTCGCCTTTCCGAACGGATACGCTCCCGCGGGTCTCATTGGGGACGGACTGAACAGCCCCGCTTGGCTTTACGTGCTTTGGCACACGGCTTTTCCCGCAGCGATCCTGGTGTACGGATTCACAAAGGATCGTTCCACCGCCGGCAGACCAAGCAGACCTGCGATAGCCGCGATCGTGTTAGCATTCGGCTGCATCGCCGCCACGGTGGCGGGACTGACGTGGATGGTGACCGCGAAAGCCGAGTTTCTCCCGAGCTTCTACGTGAATGACGTCAGGCATCAGACGCCTCTCGGTAATCAGGTCAACCTGATACTTTTGCTTTGGAATGTGACTGCTCTCACCGTCCTGTTTGCGCGCATGCGCACCATTCTTGACCTTTGGTTGATGGTGACTTTGCTCGCCTACCTGCCCAATTTCCTGGTGGCGATCATCGGCAGCTCGGTTCGATTCACCGTGGGTTGGTACGCAGCACGCGGTTTCGTTCTGGTCGGCAGCTGCATGTTGCTGACCATATTGCTCATCGAAACGATGTTTATCTATTCGCGCCTCGCCAGCGTCATCGCCCTGCAGCGACGCGAACGAGCGAACCGGCTTCTCAGCATCGACGCGGTCACTGGTGCGATCGCCCATGAGCTGAGATCGCCGTTGGGGGCCATCTCGCTCAATGCTGCGACAGGGCTCAGTCACCTCCGAGCGACCTCGCCTGAACTGGAGGAACTCGAGAACATCCTCTGTGACATCGAAGCCGATGGCAGCCGGGCCGCAGACATCATATCGAGCATTCGCGAGATGACGATCAAAACGGCGCACGGCGGCGCTTCGGCAAACGTCGAGGATGTCGCCGAGTTGGCGCGCAGGCTGCTGAGGCACGATCTCCTGGCCAACGGCGTATCAGTAACGACGGAGTTTCAGGGCAACATTCCTCCAGTCGTCCTGGACGGCACTGAGCTCCAGCAGATTCTCCTGAACCTCTGCAAGAACGCGATTGACGCAATGAGCTCTGTCCCCGCCGATCAACGAGAGCTGCGTATGAAAACCCGTCTTGATGGAGGCACAACGGTCCATTTGTCCATTGAAGACTCGGGCGCCGGCATTTCGCCACGTGATCAAGAGCGCATCTTCGATCCGTTCTTCACGACGAAACAAGGCGGTATGGGATTGGGGCTGGCTATCTCCTGCAATTTGGCCGCAAGGTGTGGAGGAAAGCTGAGGCTGATCAAATCGGACGTCAAGGGCTCCATTTTCGAGCTGGAAATTCCAATCTCCGCTCCCGCTTCGGCGCGATGATGGTCCGGGACCGTCACGACCGTTCCGCATTTCGCTCACTTCATAGAGATCATGATCGTGCTGAGGTTGGCGACCGATACGACGGTGCCAGACGCACTATCTGCGTACGTCGCTCAGGGCTTTGCACCATCGACCTTCTTCCAGGTCTGGTCCGGATCGAATGCAGTCATGCGGGAAACGAGAACCTCGGTCCGAGGCCCGAGATCCTTCTGGTAGACAACGCCCGCATGGTTGACCAGGAAGGTCATGACGCCGGAATTGCCGTACTCGGCGGGCCAGGCGGCCAGCGCAAAACCTCCGATCATCTTGCCCTTGACCACATAGTTGAGCGCGCCACCTGGCGCGTTCGACCCCTGCCCCTTCAGGATCCGGAAATAATAGCCGTGATAGGGCGCCGCACCCTCCTCGGGCTTGTAGCCTTCGGCCGAAGCCTGCGCCGCCAATGCACCGAGCGGGCTCTGGTCGTTGTCGTCGCGCCAGAACAGTCCATCCTTCTTGCCGGCACTGCTGACGATGCGCTGCGCGTACACGCCAATACCCTCACCGCGATCCTTGTCGGCGTATTCGTTCTCGGCATCGACAAAGGCGAGACTGGTCTGGATCGCGTCGAGTTCATTGCGGCCGATGCGGCGATACAGCACCTCAATGCGGCCTTCGGCGGTATCGAATTCCCAGCCGGTCCTGGTGTTGACGAGCGGGATCGGGAATGGGAAGTCGTCCGGGCCCAGCACCAGCGTCGCCTTCTTGTTGCCCTCCGCCTTGATCGAATGCTTGGCCTCATACATCGAGGTGAAGCGTTGCCGGATATCGGCATCGGCGACTTCGTCGCCGGACGAGACGATGTCCTCGGCAGCGCTGCCGAGGACTTTCAGGATGGCCCGGTCGGGCCCGCTTTTGACGGCGGCAGCGAGCGCCGCCGCTGCATCCTCCGGTGTCGGGTAAGATTGCTGCGCCCGGGATGGCGAACTCATGAGCGCCAGCGCCATGATGGCCGGCAGCGCGACGCGATGAAGCGACTTAAAGCTCATCATGGCATCACCTCCGCAGGAATCGTTGCGCCGCCGGCGAGCCAATCCCGATACGTACGGAATTTTAGACCGAGCTTCTCGTAATAGACCCGGAGATAACCATCGGCTCCGCGGGTAACGGCTTCTGGCTTCACCTCTTCGACTTCCTGCGCAATGACCCCGACATAGGCCTTGTCGCTGCCAATATAGCTGAAGCGGTAGTAACCAAGCCCGTTGGCGAGATAGCCGACAAAAACCACATCGGGCTTGAGCACTATGTCGGAGCGGCGCCCGCCGCCGCCACCACGACCGGCGAAGCTCGCGCCGCCACCGCCGCCACGCGGTCCCATGCTCGCCATGCTGGCGTGACCGCGGGCCGATGCTGCGGCCGCCGAGCGGCCAGACGATACGTTCAGCGCACTCCCGCCGCGTGGGCTGCCGCCAGCTCGGTTCGCGGCCTTGGCACCGCCGCCCCCCTTGGTCCCGGCGTTCTTGGCGCCCGCGTTTTTGGCACCACCCGCCTTGCCCGCGCGATCGCCGCCACCTTTGGCGCGATCGCCTCCCGCCTTGGCGCGATCCCCGGCGCCTTGACGGTCGCCACCTCGGTCGCCAGCGCGATCTCCCGCACGGTCACCGGCGCGATCTGCGCCACCAGGCCGATCCTGTCCCGGCTTCTGCTGTCCGTCGCGGCCGCGGAAATCCATCCGGTCGGCGGCGCCGGCCTTCAGATTGCTATTGCCGAAGCGCTGCTGAACGTTGGCGTTGTTGTAGCGTACCCCTTGGCGATGCGAGGGATTGTGCTGCCAGCCATTTCCGATGTTCGTGGTCCGGTGATTGATATAGACGTTGCGGTTGCCCCAGTTGCAGCCGCCGCCCCAATAATTGCCCCAGCGACCGATGGCCCAGGCCGTGCCGAAGGCGAGACCCGCCGCGACGACGCCTGCGCCGATGTAGGATGGGTAGCCGAAGTAATATGGTGGATACTCGTTGTAGGGCCACGCGCCGTAGACCGTCGCAGGCTCGTAGTACGGCACGTACATCGTATCGGGAACCGCCGGCTCGATCACGACCACCTGCCTGCTTTCCTCGGTCTTGACGCTCACCTTCTGCTGCTTGGTGGTCACCAGCTTTTTGTTGTCATAAGCCTTGGTCCGCAGCCGCTGGACCGCATCCATCACATCCGGCTGCTGTGCCAGCACGGCGTCGCCCAGCGCCTTGGTCCAGTCGAGCTTGTCGCTCATCATGGTCAGGACCTCGGCGGTCGAAGCTAGTGCCTTGATGCTGTCATCCCACGGCTGCTTCTCGACTTCCGTCTTCAGGGCATCACCCTTCAGAGTCTTGCGCTCTTTCAGCCAGCGATCGGCCTGAACGACTTCCAGAGGATAGGTGGACGCGGCCAGCACGTTAGCAAGCAGTTCGTCCGGATAGAGCGCAATCGGTGCGACCAGAGCTTCGAGCTGCTCCGGTTTCAGAAGCTCTGCGGCTTGCGCGGGGGGATTTGCCTGCGGTGGGCTGGAGGCCGGCGCCTTATCTGCGGTCTGCGCCGCCGCCGCCAGCGGAATCGCGATCACGAGCGCAAGCGCCATCAAGGTCCTGCCGCAGCAAAACATCAGATCCTCCATACACATGTCCGGCGATCATCAGACCCGAGAGCTGGCGCTTGTTGATCGAGATCAACGAAACGCTGCCTCATCCCCCGCCACGCCCGAGCAAGCTAGTCGATCAGCTCAGCCTCCATCAGCAATCGTTCCGGGATCGCCAGGCCGAGCGCGTGGACGGCTCTCACGTTGATAACGAGATCAAACCTCGTGGCGAATTGCACCGGAAGACTGCGGACCTCGGCGCCGCGAAGGATGCGAGCGACATAGCCAGCGCCGTCCCGAAACTGTTGCGTCAGGTCGGCGCCATAAGACATCAGCCCGCCATTCACAGCATAGAAGCGGACGGCGAAGATCGCCGGCACGCGGCGCTGGGCCAGCAACGGGATTGCCATTGCGCTCTGAGTACTGAAGAAACCGCCATCCGACAGCACGACGAGCCCGCTGCCATTCCGCGCCGCCGTCTCGATGACCCCCGCGATCTCGGCGCCGCTGCGGACGGCGACGCCGGTAACCGTCATGCGCAGGCGATTTTCCACCTGGTGTGCGGCCTGAAGATAAAGCGGCGCGTATGGTGCGGTCTCGGGATTGTACAGAAGCATCGCACTGCTCATGCTGGGTACCAAGTCCTTTAACAAGCTCAGCCATTTCCCGCTCATAGCATGCTCGTAAAGCGAGAAGCCGGTAAGATTGCTGGTCGGCCTTGCCAGATCGACGACGAGGCCTGTCCCGACCGGATCCGAGAGCCCGACAAAGATGATCGGAATGATCTGCGTTGCAGCCCGCAGCGCCCGTGTCGTCGCCGTGCTGGTCGCAAACAGCACGTCGGGTCCGGAGGCAACAAGTTCGCGAGCTTCACGTTCCTGCCATGTCGGATTGGAGCCCGGCCAGCGCACATCGAGTCGGTAGTTCTGATTGGCGATCCAGCCGAGGTCGGCGAGACCCTGCTGAAAGGCATTGACGCGCATCTGTGCGCCGCCATCGCCCACCAAATTGCCAGTCAGCACGCCGACCGACGGCATCGGCCGCGGTGCCCCGTCCTGAGCGCGCGCGAAAACCGGACAAGCAACTGCAGTCCCGATCAAGGCCATGAACTCACGGCGCTTCATTGCCCGTCCGCTATCCCCCTGATGTCCCGCACCCTTCGCATGACGCGATTGCTGAAGGAAACGGGGTTGGCGGCCGGAGGGTTTGATCAAGATCAAGGTCGCTGAGCTTGGGGTCGGCCGTGATTCGACTTGGTCTGGAGTGACCACCGTCAGGTGCGGTCAACTGGCTGACCGAGCGCTTGCTCATGTCCGTGCGCGGACAGCAGGATCCGACGGTCGTGAATCAGGCTCTGAAGACGATGCGCAGCGACATTCAATGTCGTGACATCGAGCGCATTCTCGTCTCCTGCAGCGGCCTTGGCGCGCTGGCCCTGGAGCACCCGGTCGATCTCGACCTCGATATCGGACAGTTCGGCCTCCGCCTCCGTCCTGCGTATCCGCGCGCCCAGCGCATACAGCGAGTCCAGGCCCCGTTCATCCTTAGAGGGATCACGCACCTGAAGGAATTTCCAGGCCGCGGCCAGCACCGAGATGAGGCCGCCCAAAATCATGGGCGCGAGAAAGATGATGTTTCCCCATTCGTCCAGAAAGCTCTGCTGCGTTCCGTTGTAGAATGCTGCGGCGCCAGGATGAACCGGGAGGAAGGCGTCCGAATCCGTGCTCGGCGCGGTCATTTGAGAGAGTATCGGCAATTCCCCCAGCAGATCCCTGCGTGCCTTCATCAGGGCGTCGGCGAGGCTGCCGGCCACCTCAGCGCTGAGCTGCTTTCGCGCGACCACGTAGAAAGAGACCCGCAACGTGGTCAGATCCTCGCTCGGGATAGGCGGCGAACCGCGCAGCGTGCCCTTCGGGACATCGAAGCTTTCATAGGCGCGCTGCTTCTCCGCGATGGCACCGGCCGCATCGATCGGAAGCAGAACCGGCGCGGTCTTGGGCGTCTGCAGAAAGAGGCCGCGTAACAGAGCAAGATATTTTTCGGCAAGAGGAACGACGACCAGGATCGCCCGCACCTCCTTCGCATCGAGTGCACGCCGCGCATCGGCCGGCTGGAGATTGCGGAACGTCACATTGGCACGTCCCAGACCGTATTCGTCGCTCAGAACGTCGATGAGCTTGCGATTCATCTCGCCGCCGATCACGCCGACGCTGGTGCGCTTCAGACCAGCAATTTCGGTAATGGAGGAGCCCGGCGGCGCAACCAGCAGGACAACGGCGTGGGCGAGAACCACGATAGCCTGCGCCTGCGATAGGTCGCCGACGTCGCCCCGGACGACAGCAAGCTCGACCTTTTCCGCCGCAAACTGCTCGGCAGCATCAACCGCGTTGGTCGTTTCCACCAGTCTGAGCCGGACCGGGGCGTTCACCACGGCAAGCCGGCTCGCCAGTGCCGAGACCAGACGCGCGGCCTCACCGTCCAGCGATCCGACGGCGATGGTCAGCGTCGTGGGGCGAGAATACCACCGGTAGCCGAACAGGCCAGCTCCAAGCACGAGCACGACAGCGCTGGCGACAATGAAGGAACGAAGCCAGATCGGCATTTTTGCGGGGACCATGTGGCGCTCACAGTGAATATGCGCTGACTGGTCGGACTGGCTCATGACGCCAGACCGGCTCAACTGAGGCGCATCGCTGAACCGAAATGCGATTCAAGCCAAAGCGATGCCGGTCAGTGCCCGCTGAGCACCAGCGTCTTGATCGGCAGCAGCAGCGCCTGAATTCGCAAGAGCATGGCGTGCACGAGGCCGACACCATCGACGACGTGCAAGGCAATTGCCCGGCCTGTACCGGTCTCCTTGGCCGAGATCTCCTCGTGATTGCTGGTGTAGGCATTGACGATGCAACTGCTGCCCGGCGTCACGCCGTCGAGGCCGCCCTTGTACAGCGGCTCCAGGAAGGCGAGTATCGAACCCGGCTTACGTGCATTCTGAGCTTCAATCAATTCCTGGCCAGCCTGCACCTGGCCGGCGGCGATGTAATCCTGCACATCGGTGACAAGGAGCGGAATGATCACCCATGGCTTGGAGATGCAGGTCGCTTCTGCGACCATCCCTACCTTCACCACCCCCGCTTCAATCTGTCCAAACCCGGCCTGCAGCCTACCCCTGCCGGCATCCGCCGGTATCAACACGCCGGCGGGTCGCATGATCTGGGCAACGAGATCGCCCGTCCGAACGAGGAACTGCTCGACCCGACCGTCGACGCCGGCGCGAACGAAGGTCTTGTCGAGATCGACCTGCGCTTCAGCCAACGCCGCCTGGCCGCTCGCTTTTTCAGCCGGCAACAGCGTTGAAAGCCGCAACATCGCCGACGTCTTGGACGCGGTGGCCGAGTCCACACCAGCCTGCCGCTGGTTGACCACGACCTGTAGTTTCTCGATATCGCGTTGCGGGACGATACCGGGATTGCGGCGCTGCAGCTCCGTCTTGACGTCCAGCTCGTCCTTGGCCTGCTGAAGGCTGGCCTTGGCTTCCTGGATCTGCGCTTCGGCCTTGACCACGTCGTTTTCTGCGCTTGTCATCGCGGCGTCGACCTCGGCGATCTTGCGCGTGGCCGTCTCCAAGGCGGCCTTCTGCTTCGAACTGTCCAACCTGAACAGCACGTCGCCTTTCTTCACTGCCTCGCTGTAGCCGACATTGACTTCCGCGACGCGGCCGGAGCCTTCAGGAAGAATGGGGACCGTCCGAAAATAGAGCGCGGCCGAGGTCGTTGACGGGTGAAAGTAGAAGATCATCGTGATCAGCGAAATCGTCAGCATCAAGCAGCCGGTGATACCCCATCGCAATTCGTACCAGATGGAAAAGAAGGTGATTTCCTTGCCGAACCGTTTGCCTTGGGCATAACGTCGGTAGAGGTAGTCCGGCAGGATGGTCAGGATGGAGCAGAACATGAGCTCAAACATGGCTGTGCTCCTTCCCCTTGACGATCGGCTTCTCGACCGGCGGCAAGCTGGGGAGTTCTGGCTCGCGACCCTCGCCGGGCGCGGCGTCAGCGATCCTCTCAACCGAGCCTGCGATACTCCGCAGCGGCGTGCCGAAATCTGGCAAGTCGATCATCGCGAGCAGAAGGCCGGCCACCCAGAAAATGTGCATGTGCGTAAAGAGCGAGATGATGCCCAGCACGGCCACGATCTCGAACTGCAGCTTCTGCGACTTGTGCGCCATTCGTTCGGGCAGGCTGTGCAGCTTCCAATAGAGCGTGCCAACCCAGAGTACGGTGCCGATCAGGAAGATCCCCATCACCACCATCAGCACGTCCGTGCCGCTTCCCGGCGCGAGGTAGAACGGCAGATGATGCGGGGCCATCGGATGAAGTTGCTCGCTCAATGGTCGCCTCCACGGAAGGGATCAGGGCGGTCTGCGCGCCGGCTCGTTACCGTGGCCGCGCAGGTGGGAAAATTGCTTGATATGAATCAAAGGTCCGAACGGCGCGAAACCTAGCTTAGCCCTGACGCCGACCCCACAGCAAGCCAGGAACGCCCCAATCATGCCCGGCATCGATGAGCTCATTCCCAACGCACTGCAAATTCGCAAGGAAGCTGCGCTCGAGGAAGCCAGAAAGGCCGAGGAATATGTTCGCCTCGCCGCCGCGGCCGAAGCCGAGAAACGCGCTCTGATCGAACGGCTGAGCAAACCGTCCGGCAAATCCGAGGAGGAGAAAATCAAGCTCGCCTCGACCATCATCCAGCGCGCGGTTCGCAACGGCCTGACCGAAGTGCAGGTCTATCGCTTCCCGAACACCCTGTGCACCGACAAGGGCCGCGCAATCAACCAGATGGAGGCGGGCTGGGAGAAAACGCTGACCGGAATTCCAAAAGAGATCTTCGAACTCTGGACCGAATACCTCAAGCCTCGCGGCTATCGCATCGGCTATCAGGTCATCGATTTTCCTGGCGGCGTGCCCGGTGACATCGGCGTCATCATTTCCTGGGGCGACTGAACACGTTTCGGCCGAGTTAAGAGAAGGCGGAGCGGCATGGCAAAGGACGAAGCCTCAGAGCGGATGAAGCGCAAGGACTACGAGAAGGAACTCGAAAAGCTCCAGATCGAGCTTTGCCATCTCCAGGATTATGTGAGGGAAAACAAGCTTCGAGTCATCGTCCTGTTCGAAGGACGCGACGCGGCCGGCAAGGGCGGCACGATCAAGGCGATCACAGAAAAGGTCAGCCCGCGCGTGTTTCGCGTGGTGGCGCTGCCTGCGCCATCGGATCGCGAAAAGACCCAGCTTTTCTTCCAGCGCTACATGAAGCAGTTTCCGGCCGGGGGCGAGATCGTGATCTTCGACCGCAGCTGGTACAATCGCGCCGGCGTCGAATATGTCATGGGATTCTGCTCGCCCGCCGAGCACGATCGTTTCCTGTCGCTCTGCCCGCAGATGGAAAAGTACGCCATCGACGGCGGCATCATCCTGATCAAGATCTGGCTCGAGGTCGGGATGGAGGAGCAGGAGCGCCGCTTCAACGCCCGCATCGACGATCCGGTGCGGCAATGGAAACTGAGTCCGATGGACCTCGAATCCTTCAAACGCTGGTATGATTATTCCCGCGCGCGCGACCTGATGCTCAAGAAGACGAGCACGAAGGAGGCGCCTTGGTACATCATTCGCTCCGACGACAAGCGGCGGGCGCGGCTGAACTGTATCGCGCACATCCTGGAGGCTATCCCGCACAAGCGGATCAAGAAGGACAAGGTGAAGCTGCCGAAGCGCTCCGACAAAGGACGCTACAATGACCAAGCGGTCCTGCGCGGGATGAACTTCGTCGCCGAACGTTATTGACGAGGTGATCGAACGCACTGCCGGTGCGGTCTGATCCTTGACCGCGCTGCTGACGGTCCGCTGGGTCCGTCAGCAGCGCATTCTTTCAATACGGGTACTGGTTGGGACAGACCCAGTTGCCGTACGTGTCCTGATAACAACCGTTGTTGTAGTTGTTGTTGTAGTATCCGTAGGCGCCCGCGGCGGCCGCACCGACGGCAGCAGCGCCGTAAGCCGCGCCTCGATAGCCATATCGCGGATAGCCTCCGGGATAACCGGCGACGGGACGGCCGGGACGGCCCGCAACGGGGTAACCTGGACGGCCAGGACGACCGGCGATCGGATGGCTTGGCCGCGGACCTCCTGCGTAATGGCGTCCGCCTCCGCCATGGATCCGCCCCGCGTGAACGGCGCCGCCATGAAAACCTCCGGCGCGCATGCCCCCTCCACCTCCGCGATAGCCACCACCGCCACCTCCGCGGCGGGCATAGGCATCATCGGGAATGAGCATTGCCGTGAGAAGAACGACGGCCGCAACAAGAGCCAGAAGATAACGAAGCATGGCATGTCCTCCCTCGATATGGGTACCGTGATCCGCTTTTCGACGATGCCTCGCGAAACGCGGCTGGCATCCGAACCTGGCGCTGATTTGCCGCCGCTTCCCTGACTTACGTGCATGAGAGAAGCAGCCGTCATTCAGCTAGAGCGGCGCGAGTGCCGCTCTACCGCTTCAAAGCTATCGTCACGCCCCCCACAGCGGCCGACAGCTCCGCACCGACCTTCGGTCCGCTAAGCTGCAGAATCACGCCGTTGCCGTTTTGGAGCTGAACGGCACCTGCGCCGGCAGCGATAGCACCGCCCGCACCGCCGACAGCGTAGGAGCCTTCGATCGACTCCGGCCCCCTCAGGTTGAGGGCGCGACCGACCAGCTTGGTGGTCGAAGCGCCGATCGTGAAGCCGACGCTCATACCCGAGACGGTGAAGGGATATTTGTGGCCGCGATACAGCAGAACGCCCTCGCCGCCACCGACGCCAACGATGAAACCGCCCTTGGTGAAGACAACGGCGACCTGGCCGGTCTCTGCCCGCGACGGCGTGCTGAAGCCGGCGACGCCTGCCAGCGAAGCGACCAGGGCGGCATAGATAGCGACTTTTCTCATGAGTCTTATTTCCTCTGGTTGTGACGCCGAGCTATTGAGCCAGGATCATTGCGAAGTAGCCGAACACGGTGAGCAGAATGCCGGACACCGCGTACCCGACCGGGAACCCAATCCAGGGCACGGAGCTCTGGATTTCCACCGCGGCCTCACGGCACGGCCCGGAGTGAGATCGCGCACCGGCAACGCCGCCCATCAACACGGCCGGGTTGATCTTGAAGACGTGGAAGCCGATCGCCCAGACGATGAACGGCGGAATCGTGCAGGCAATGAAGCCGGCGACGAAGATCTTCAACGCGACCGCACCCGTGAGCTGCGCCAACAACCCGGCGCCGGCATTGATGCCGACGATGGCGACGAAGACCACGAGGCCGAGATCCTCCAGCACGTTGCGCGCCGCGTTCGGCGTATTGCCGAAGAAGCGCAGTCGCGAGACCAGCGATGAGACGATCACGCCGGACAGCAACAGACCGCCGGCATTGCCGAGGCCGATCTTGGCGCCGAAGGCCGGAAATTCGATCATGCCGATCAGGAAGCCGATGATCATGCCTGAGGCGAGCGTCAACAGATCGGTCGAGGTGTTGGTCCGCGCAATGCGTCCCCACATGTCGCCGAGCTCGTTGACAGCCGACTTGATGCCGACCACCGAGACGATGTCCATCCGCTGCAACTCGGTCTTGAGACCGGCCGGAATCTGCACGCCGCCACGTTCCACCTTGGTGACCTGCAGCTGGCCGGCGATGGCCGTATCGCGGAAGGATTCAAAGGTCCGTCCGGCCATCTCCTTGTTGGTGACGAGGATGTCCGCCTGATCCATGGGAATACCGAGTGCCTTGGCGTCGGCAACCTCCGGACCGAGCAGGCCCATCTTGTCGGTGAGATGCTCGGTCGAGCCGCCGAGCGCGACGACGTCGCCCTTTTGCAGAACGAGTTCGGGGTCGGCACCCAGCGGTTCTCCTCGGCGCGCCACATTGACGATGCGGTATTCGGGATTCATCGTGCGGAATTTGGCAATGCTCATGCCGACCTGGGCCGGATTATCGAGCCGGTAGGCACGCAGGCCGAACTGCCGGTAACCGGTCAGGCCACCACCCTCGAGGTCCTTGACGCCAAACTCCTGCTCGTACTGCTTGGCTGCGGCCTTGGCGTCGACGCCCCACCAGCGCGGCAGATATTTGCAGATTAGGATGATGCCAACGGTGCCCCAGATATAAGTGATGCCGTAGGACAGCGCGATCATGCCCGACGCGTCTTCGGGCTTCATGCCTTCGGGAAGCTTCACGACGCCCGAGGTGATGGCCTGCTCAGCCGAGCCAATCGCGGCCGACATGGTCTGCGATCCCGCCAGCATGCCGCCGGCAGCGCCGATCGGCAGCGCAAAGAGCTTCGAAAGCATAACGACAAGCGCAAGACCGAGAACGCTCGACACCAGCGCCAGGATGCAGAACTTGAGACCATCGCCCTTCAGGCTGTTGATGAAGGACGGTCCCACACGTAAGCCGACGCCATACATGAACAAATAGTAGAACAGGCTCTTGGCGAACGCGTTCAGCTCAAGCTTCACGCCGTAGACCGACGCCCAAACCGAAAGGGCTGCGCCCACCACGATGGCGCCGGCGACCATGCCGAGGCCGTAACCCTTGATGCTGGCCCGGCCGATCCAGACGGCGAGCCCAACGACGAAGAACAGCAACAGAAACGGGTTCTGCTGCAAGAACGTGAAAAAGCTCTGCATATCCGTCCCCTTTATTACGATGCCGCCTTCAGCTTCGGCGCGGCGCCGGGCTTGGGCCGCCCAATCTTCGCCAGGGCTTCGGCACGTACGAGCTTCAGCCCTTCCTTGGCGTCGTAGCCGTGGATTTCCTTCACATCGAGCTTGCGCATGAAGTCGATGGTTTCCTGGGTGATGACCTGCCCCGGCACCATGATCGGGAAGCCCGGCGGATACGGGATCACGAAACTGGCGGAGACGAGGTCGGGACCGGCCTTGAGACGACGGTCGATCTCGGAATCGCCGAGCCGGATATATTCGCATCCCGCTGCGTCATAGGCCGAGTAGAAGCCGCTACGAATGTCGCCCTCGTTGGTCCTGGTGCCGGCATCGCCACGGAAACTGTCGTGGAACTGCGAGAAGTTCGGCAAGTCGGGCACATCGGTCATCAGGCTCTTGACGCGCGCCTCGAAGGTCTTCTTCGCATTGGCGCCGCCCTGAACCAACCCGCGGTCGACCTCTCCCGCGATCTCGGCCAGCACCCTCACCAGATGCGCGACGTCGCTGCGGGTATTGTTGATGTTGGACTGGAACAACACAGAATTGCGCGATGTCTTGTTGATCTGGATGTTGTAGTCGTTGGCCAGGATGCCCTTGAACTGCGTACCGTCGTAGCCGGCGGTGCCGCAGACCAACGTCATCCGGGTCGGGTCGAGGCAGAACTCGTCGTCGTCCAGGCTCTTCAGGACGCTCGCCCAGTTCATGCCTGTTGCGAGATAGTCGGTGAAGCCGCTCTGGCGATATTGCGCCGGCACCATCGCGTCCGCACCGAGAATCCGGAAGTATTTCGAGATCAGCGGATTGCTGTTGACCGCTTTGCGGATCGCGAACGCAATTTCGATCGCGTTGGCGACGAGACCGTAGCCCTCAAGCTCCATCTGGCGCCGCGAGACATCGAGGCTGGCGATGAGCTGCTGGTTCGGGCTGGTCGACGCGTGCGTGAACACCGCCTCCTTGAACTGCTGCTCGACGGTGTGGAATTCGACGTCCTTGACCGACAGCATCGAGCCCTGCCGGATCGCCGACATCGACTTGTGGGTCGAGTTGGTCTGGTAGACGCGCAGGCGGATCTGACGCGGATCCGGGATCAGACGAGTCTTGAGCAGCACCTCGTCCGAGGGGGTCTTGCCGAGGTCGGCCTGCTGCTTCTCGTAATCCGCGACCGATTTCGGATCATGCATCCAGGTCTCGATCTCGTTGGCGGCGCCCATCGCGGTCCGTCGCCGCAGGAACGGAGAGAAGCGCGCGAAGCCGAACCAGGCTTCGTCCCACAGGAAGATCAAATCTGGCTTGATCGCGAGACATTCCTCCATCACCCGGCGGGTGTTGTAGATGTGGCCGTCGAAGGTGCAGTTGGTCAGGTCAAGCATCTTGACGCGGTCCAGGCGGCCGTCGGCTCTGGCATTCAGCAGGGCCTGCTTGATGGTCTTCAGCGGCACCGCGCCATACATCGAATATTCGGTCATCGGGAACGCTTCGACGTAGATGGGCTGAGCACCGGCCAGAACCATGCCGTAATGGTGCGACTTGTGGCAGTTACGATCCACGATCGCGATGTCGCCTGGCCCGAGCAGCGCCTGCACCGCCATCTTGTTGGATGTCGAGGTGCCGTTGGTCACGAAGAACACGCGATCGGCGCCGAGCGCGCGTGCCGCCTTATCTTGCGCTCTCTTGATGGTGCCTGTCGGCTCCAGCAAACTGTCGAGGCCGCCGGTGGTCGCGCTGCTCTCGGCCAGGAACAGGTTCAGCCCGTAGAATTCGCCCATATCGCGGATCCAGTCCGACCTGAAGACAGATTTGCCGCGAGCGATCGGTAGCGCATGAAACGTCCCGATCGGGCGTTGCGCGTATTTCTTGAGATTGTCGAAGAACGGTGTGTCGAAGCGATCCTGGATCCCTTCGAGGATGGAGAGATGCAGCTCGAGGAGCTCTTCGATGGAGTAAAATATCCGCCGAACCACATTGGCTTCGGGGTTCCCCGCCATTGCCTCCACGTCGCGATTCGACATCAGGTAGATGTCGAGCTCGGGACGTACCCGCTTGATGACGTGCGCCAGCCGGAGCGCGGACGCGTCCGCCTCGTCATTGATGCCCGCGGCGGCGGTCATGGTGCGGAGTATCGGCGCATCGTGGCGCGAGCGCAGGCCGAACCCTTCGTTGATGACGACGGCGGCGATATTGGGGTTGAGCATCGTCGCGCAGAAGGCGTCTTCAAGACTACCGACGATCACCGGCTCATAGACGAAAGAATCGACCGGACGGCGCAACTTGCGCCATTCGGCGGCGAGCGCCGGCCAATGGTTGGACGAAAGGCCGGTGACGATCAGTGTCTCGAAATAGGGTCGATGGCCCTCATGCGATCCGAAAGTTGACGGCACAAGCTCGGGCGCATCACCGTTGCCGTCGTCCTTGGCATTCCAGTCGCCGGCAAGCTGGCGGAAAGATCTCGTCATCAACGCCTGCGTGATGCGCGTCGCGAGAGCAAGTGAACCCGCCGCATCCCCGGCCGAGGCCGCTTCCCGCAAAGCCGCCATCAACTGCAGCCCCGGATAGCCGTGAAACTCCTCTATCACGGAGAGATCCGCCAGCGCCGCATCGTACTTCGTGCGGTCACCGCCGCGCGCCCATGCCTTCGCTGCCTCCACCAGATCGCGCCAATCATCCGCCCGTCCGCCGGGCCCGGAAATGAACTGATCGATGCGCTTTTCTGTAGCCTTGGCGTCCTTGGACATGTCTCTCTCCGGATCTTTGCGACGTCTCGGCCGGGATCGTGATGCCCGCTCCCCTCGGCCCATTGATCCAAGTCAAGGGTCGAGCGCCTTGAAGAGGCCCGGAACAATTTGCGATGCGGACATCGTCCAAGGCGCTACCGCGTGACCGATTGAGGATGATGGTGAGATCGCGTCAGAGCCGGCCCGCCCATAGGTCGCGCGTATCTTATGGATTGGGATCAGATGATTGCCCGGTCATGGTTTTCCCGAGTACGCTGTCAACCGAACGAAGCCACGTCCTGCTGTCGGTCTTTTCCGCCAAGCCTTCAGCCCGCAGCAGATCGCGTAATTGTGCGTGCGCGCCGACGATGCGGAAGGTGATATTCCGGGAGGCGAGTTCGTCATAGAGATCGTGCAGCATGCGCGCGCCGGCCAGATCGATGTAGGGCGCGGCCGACAGATCACAGACAACGAGCTTGACGCCGGCCGACAGCGGCAAGGTGCCTAACACTGTCTCCAGGATCGTTTCGGCATTGATGTAGAGCAGCGAGGCTTCGGGTCGAAACGCGATGATGCCGACCAATGGCTCGACGCCCTCGTGCCTCGCATTGTCGGAATAGCGGCCGGTACCGGGCAGCCGGCCGAGGAAAGCAACATTCGGACGCGAGGCTCGCGCCAGGAGCAGGAAGATCGACGCGACGGCCGCCAGCAAGACGCCCTGCAGGATGCCCAGGAGCAACACTGACAGGAGGGCAATCGCCGCGGCATAAAAGTCGATGCGGCTGACTTGCCACATTCGCAACAGCGCGCGGATGTCCACCAGCCTGTAGACGGCGGCAAAAACGATCGCCGCCAGGACCGCCTTGGGCAGGTTCGTCAAAAGCCCCGTGAAGAACAGCAGGCACAGCGCAAGCGCCGCCGAGCAGATCACCAGGGCCAACGGCGTGCGCGCCCCGGCATTGTCGTTGACCGCAGACTGCGACAGCCCGCCGGCCACGGGATAGCCGTGGCCGAAGGCGGTGACGAGGTTCGCCGCGCCGAGCCCCAAAAGCTCCTGCCGGACATCGAGGGCATAGCCGTGCTTGGCAGCAAAGCTGCGTGCGGCGGAGACGCCTTCGATATAGGCCAGCAGCACGCATCCCGCGGCCAGCGGGAAGAGCTCGTCGGGCTCCAATAGACCAAAGCTGGGTAATCCAAACGCCGGCAATCCCTCCGGAATTTTGCCGGTCACCGGCACGCCAAGCGACGGAAAGCCAAGCAGTGTCGCCAGCATGATCGATAGCGCCATGATCGTGAGCCCGACCGGCCTTCCCGGCAGCCGCCGCTCTCCCACCAGCAGGAACAAGAGCACGATGGCTCCGATCGCCAGAACCAGCCAATTGACGCCGCCGAGCTGGCCGGCGAGCTTGATGGCGCGATCGAAGAAATTGTGACCGCCTCCGGCGACGCCGAACAGGCTCGGCAACTGGCTCATCATGATGGTGAGTCCCGCACCGGCCTTGAAACCGACCAGGATACTGTCGCTCACCAGGCGGACGAGAACGCTGAGCTTGAACAGCCACGCGATCAGACAAAGCAGCGCTACCGCACAGGCGGCTAGGCTCGCGATCTCGGCGTATTTCGCCGCGTCTCCGCCGGCCAGCGTCCCGACGGTCGCCGCAATCATCAGCGAGATCGCCGAGGTCGGACCGATTGCAAGCTGGCGCGACGACCCCAGCAGCGCATAGCCGACGCCGCCGAGCATGTAGCCGTAGATGCCGATTTGGGGCGGCAGGCCCGCCAGCGTGGCATAGGCCAGCGACACCGGAATGGCGTAGGCCGCGAGCGTGATGCCGGCGATGGCGTCCGAACGCAGCCAGGCGCGGTGATACCGCGCCAACCAGGTTGCGGGCGGAAACAGGAAGATCCAGCGCCATTTCCGCCCGGAAGACATCAGAGCCTGCCCTCCTCGCTTGAGACTTCGCAGAGCAACAGCACGACCAGCAGTGCGATCACGGGAAGACCGAGCGCCAGATTCGGGATTTGCTTGGTCGCGAAGGCGCCCACAGCCGCCCCTAGACCAAAGGCGACGCATAAGGTGGCGAAAATGCCGGGGGGACGGAGCGTCCCATTGCCGGAGGCCGCAGCGAACAGCCCTTCAATCGCCTGCCGCATGTTGCCCGTGATCATGACGGAGCTGTAGAGCGCGCCCTCGACCCTCGTGAAGACCGCGCTCTGTACGGCGGCGACGAAGGAAATGCCAAGCGTTCCCGCGAGATCCGGCAGGCGATTGTGCAGGATGGCGATGGTGACCAGCAGCAGGATTTCGATCAGTGTACCGATCGCGCTGGCGCGCCCTCCGGTCGCCCGGCGCAGCCATGCAGCGACCAGAATACCGGCGGCGAATGCAAGGATCGGCGGGACGAAGTGCAGCGCCTTCGTCCAATTTCCGATCGAGCCATAAACCCACAACAGCACAAGGTTTGCGGTCTGGGCATTGGCCATCACGCCGTGGATGATCCACGTATAGGCGTCGATATAGCCGCCGGCGAAGGCAAGCAGCAGCGCAATCGGCGCCGTTTCGTCGCGGCGTATCGACGAAGCAACGGCGGTATCCATCGTGCTCAGGTCCCCACGTCAAATCCTGCGGCTCAACACGGAGCGGGTTAACCCCCGGCAGGGGTTGATCTGAATCAAGCATCGCCCGGTTTGACGAACCAGATTTAGCACAAATCGCTGGAGGGCATGCGCCATGAGCACGGTCAGATGGATCATCTCCGCCGCTCCGGAAATTTTCCTGCTGCTGTCGGTTGCGCTGGGCACCATTCTTGGCCGCGTCAGAATCCGCGGTTTTTCGATCGGCACCACGGCCTGCACGCTCATCGTTGCCGTCCTGATCGGGCAGCTTGGCACCTTCACGTTTCCGTCCTTGCTCAGGGTCATCCTCTTCAGCCTGTTCGTGTTCACGATCGGCTACCGGTCCGGACCCGAGTTCTTTGCCTCGTTGAGCATCCGGACCCTGGCGCAGGTTGCGCTCGCACTCGTGCTTGGCGGCACCGGCCTCGTCATCGTTCTCGTATTTGCCCATGTGTTCGCGCTCGGTCCCGGCACCGCTTCCGGTCTTGCTGCGGGAGCCCTGACACAGTCGTCGGTCATCGGCACCGCATCTGGCGCACTAGCTCAGCTCGGACTCCCCAAAGAGTTGCTGCAGCAGCAGGACGCCAATATCGCGGCCGGCTACGCCGTCACCTACGTGCTCGGCTATATCCTCACGCTCCTGTACGTGCCGTTCGTCGCGCCGAAATTGATGCGGATCGATTTGAAAGCGGAAGCTGCAAAGCTCGAGGCGGAGCTGTCGGGTGGCAACCCGCCGCAGACCGAAAATCTGCATTATCGAAAGTTCCAGGCGCGCGCGTACCGGGTGTCGGCAGCGGCGGGACGGACCGTCGGCGCCGTCGAAGACCAGATCGGCAGCCGCAGCGTGATCGAGCGGATCGTGCGCCAGGGCGCTGACGTCGAACCGCATCGCGACACCGTTCTTGAAGCGAACGACGACATCGTTATCGCAGGCCGCACCGCCGCCATCGTCGCTGCAAAGCCGATTGTTGGCACAGAAATCGACGCCGACGAGATCCTGAAGGCTCTTCCAGGCAACGTGGTCGACGTCCTCGTCGACAATCGCAAGCTCCATGGCCGCTCCGTCAAGGACATGGCTGAACGCGTCGGCGACGCCGCGCGCGGCGTGTTCCTGCGCACCCTGACGCGGATGGGACGCGAGGTCCCGTTGAGCGCGGACACCCGCGTCTATGTCGGTGATGTCATGACGCTGGTCGGCAGCACCCGCAACATCGAGCGCGCCGCCTCGCAGGTTGGACAGATCCTGAGCTCCGAAGACCGCACCGACATCGCATTCCTTGCCGCAGGCATTGCCATAGGTCTGCTCGCCGGCCTCGCGAGCGTCAAGATCGGTTCAGTGCCTCTGACTCTGGGCGGCGGCGGCGGTGCCTTGATAGCGGGACTTTTCTGCGGCTGGCTGCGCTCGCGCCGGCCGACGATGGGTGCAATGCCGCCCGCCGCGCAGCAAACGCTGAGCGACCTCGGGCTCGGCGGCTTTATCGCCGCGATCGGGCTCGGCAACGGCCACGCGGCCTGGGTCGCAATCCAGTCGCACGGCATGCTGCTGGTGGGCATGGGCCTGGTCGTTACGCTGGTGCCGCTGATCGTGACGACCCTGTTTGCCCATCGCGTGCTCCGCATGAACCCGGTCATCATTTGCGGCGCGCTGGCCGGCGCCATGACTGTCGACGCCGCGGTGACCGGGGCCTGCGAAGTTGCAGAAAGCCAAACGCCGGTGCTTGGGGTCGCTGTGCCCTACGCGGTCGGCAACGTTGTGCTGACCGTGCTTGGACCGATCATCGTGGCCAGCACTTTCGCCGGTTGAAGGAGGCGCACGTGAATTTGCGGCATGCTTCAACAGTGACCTACCTGGCGGGAGCACTGAGCATCCTGGCCTGCTTTCTTGCCCCTGTGCGCGCCGACGACAATGTTCGGATCCAGGAAGAGGTCTGGGCCCTGCCGCTTCCGCTGCCGATGTTTGCCTATGTGGTGCGGCCGGTCGGCGATGGCCCCTTCCCGCTGGCGATCATGAACCATGGCGTCTCGCTCAAAGCGGTCGACCGAAGCTTTTTCCCGCTGGTTGAATTCCGCAATGCCGCGAAGTGGTTCGCCAGCCGCGGCTATTTCGTCGTAGCGCCGGTCGGAACCGGCTACGGCGCGGCCGCCATCGATATTCCCGAGCACGGTCTTTACGGGCCCTTCTTCTCCAAGGTCGGAAGCTGCACCAATCCGAACTTCCACGACGCCGCGCGTGCGGTGGCACAAGTCGATCTCTGGATCATCGACTACATGGTGGCCGAGAAGCGCGTTCTGCCGAAGGACGTGATCGTCATCGGACAGTCCGCAGGCGGCTGGGCTTCCATTGCGCTCTCGAGCGCAAACCCTCCGCAGGTCAAGGCGATCATCACCTTCGCCGCAGGACGCGGCGGCCGCGTCGATGGCAAACCCAATAACAATTGCGCACCGGACAAGCTGGTCGAAGCGACCGCCGATTTCGGCCGGACGTCGCGGGTGCCAATGCTGTGGTTCTATATCGAGAACGACACGTTCTTCGGCCCTGCCCTATCGAAGCGCATGCATGAGGCCTTCACCGCGGCCGGCGGCAGGGCCGAATATCATCTGATGCCGCCCTTCGGCAGCGAAGGACATTTCTTCATCGGCTCGCCCGACACGATCCCGATGTGGTCACCGCTCGTCGAACGATTTCTTGACGCGCAGAAATAGCCGCAGAGGCTGACGTGGAGGCAGAACATGATTGACACAACTTCAGTGCTTTCGTCTGGGCGTGCGCTCGTCTGCGTGTCGATATTGTTCGCGGCGGCTCTTGCCGGACCAGCTTCGGCGCAGAATGCAGTCGCGCCCAAGCCGGCTCCAGAGGCAAAGTCCGCCGAAATCGCGCCTCGCGGACAGCGCGAAGCCAAGGACATCACCTATAGCGACTGGCGGAAGCTTTGCGTCAAGCCCGGCGGTGCGCCGATGCTGTGCCGGACCTCGATCACCGGCAAGTTTGCAACGGGCCAGATGGCGGTGCGCGTGGACCTGATCGAGCGCGACGGCGACCGCACTGCCCGGCTGCAAGTGTTTGTCCCCGTCGGGATGTATCTGCAACGGCCTGCCAAGCTGACCGTCGATCAGGGAACTTCCAGATCGTTGCCCTACACCTGGTGCCTGACCAATACCTGTATCGCCGCAGACGCCGCCGATCCCAGGTTCATCGAGGACATGGAAGCCGGCAAGACTCTGGTGCTCGAGGTCACCGATTCCAACCTTCTGTCTCTGACGACATCGTTGCCGCTGGCACAGTTCGGCTCGGCTCATAACGGCGCGCCCGCACAGACTCTGGAGCAGGACATCGACGAGTGAGCAGCGGCGGCTTCAGCCATGCTCGGCGCAGGCGCGTTCAATGGAGTCGATGAGTGCGCTTGCTGCAAAGGGCTTGGCCAGATAGGCGGCGCACCCGGACTGAATCGCGGCAGCCTGATTTGCCTGGCAGTCGTTGCCGGTAATATAGATGATCGGGACACTGGCACACTCGCTCGCGAGCCTGCCGCGGAGTGAGATACCCGACTCTCCGTTCAGATTGATATCCAGAACGATGCAGCACGCCTCTTCGATGCAGCCATAACGAAGCAGCGCAGCGGCGGAATCAAAAGCAACCGCTTCAAACCCATGCTTTCGAAGCAACCGCTCCAAGCTTCGGCGCATCGATAAATCATCATCCACGACGTAAATCGGCTTACGTGCAAACAATGGGCCCGTCTTTCTGATTGGAAACCTGGCACTCGCGTCGCAACGACGCTACGCGGCAAAGGTTCCTGCGCTAATCCGACGGCTAACGACGCCGGTATGTAGGCGGCCCAGGGCGAATTATGTCAATAACATTTCATATTGTCCCATCGTACAGGTCTGATCGCAGACCTGACGAAGCGCACGAAAACCGGCCTGCGTCACACCTTTGCCGAATCCAGCAGGCCGAGCCGCTCGGCAGCGGACACCAATTCGGCAAACGATAGTACCTGCATCTTTGTCATCACTTGGTGGCGGTGCGCCTTCACCGTGCGTTCGGTCGTTCCAAGCTCGTAGGCGATCTGCTTGTTGATCTTCCCGCGCACGATCAGGTCGAAGACCTGTCGCTCGCGTCGCGATAGAGACCTCAAGCGAGAACGTACCGAATCGAGCTTGCTTTGTTGGCTCCGCGCCACCTCCTGTTGAGCCATTGCCCGCTCAATCGCATCGATCAACTGTTCCGACGACACCGGCTTGGTCAGAAAATCCTCTGCGCCGGCCTTGATTGCACGGACCGTCGTCGCGGTATCCACATGTCCGGTCAGAAAGACGATGGGCAGCGGCGAATGGCATTGGACGAGCGAGGCTTGCAACTCCGGCCCGCTCAGGCCCGGAAGCTGCACATCGAGCAAGATACATCCCGGATGGTCGGCCCCTGGCGGATCATCCAGCAACTGCTGGGCAGACGCGTAGGTCACAACTTCATACCCAGCCAGTTTGAGCCGACGCTGAATCGCCATCCGAAAGGATGCGTCGTCGTCCACGACATATACGAAGCCGGACAAGTTTTTTCCCCTCGATGGGTACTTCAAATGCAGAAAGACCAGACGTGCCGTTGATGCCTAAGCAAAGCAGCCCAATTAGGATGCTGCAATCGGGAACGAAGCGTCCGTTTTCGGCATATTGCCGCACCATCTGACAGACACTCTGACGGGTTCTCAGTCAGCGCATCGAACCCCTCCTGTACCTTGGTACAATGCACCTACAGACAATGGTTGAAAACCCCAATTATCGCCTAAACAACCTTCGCGGGAAGCGGATTTTCGGCGGCTCCTTATTCCCGCGATGGAAATACCGCGTCACCATCAGTTCGGGAGTTGGCCATGTTCGTTCGCACCGCTGCCGACGCCTCCTCGCGGCTTCATTCGCTCCGCGAGCTAGGGTTAAACACCGATTCAAACCCGATCATCAGTTTAAACGAGTTTACCTATAAGAAGGGCTCCGAAGTCTACGGCGAAAAGGAGCCCGCAGAGTACGTCTATCAGGTGAAGAACGGCGCTGTGCGGAGCTACAAGCTGCTGTCGGACGGCCGCCGCCAGATCGGCGCATTTCATCTTGCGGGCGATATCTTCGGGCTGGAAAACGGCAGTGCGCACAGGTTCACGACGGAAGCGATCGTCGATACCACCGTTCGCCTGGTGAGGCGCCAAAGTCTCGAGCTGGTCGCGCAGGACGACGCCGTGGTGGCTCGCAACCTGCTGAGCATGACCACGACCAACCTTCAGCATGCGGAAGACCACATGCTGCTGCTCGGCCGCAAGACGTCGCTGGAGCGGGTCGCAGCCTTCTTGATCGAGATGGACAAGCGGCTGACAGCCGCCGGGATCATGGCGCTGCCGATGTCGCGGCGCGATATCGCCGACTATCTCGGATTAACGCTGGAAACCGTCTCCCGCGCATTATCGCGGTTGCATGAACTCGGTATCCTCGGCTTCGTCGGAAATACCCAGCGCCAGATCGTGCTGCTGGACCGGCTGAAGCTCGCTAGCCTCGATCTCCAGAACTAGACTTAGGCGCCGCAATTGCCGCGAGATGTTCAACCGTCTTGCGCAGGACCTCGAAAAGAACCGCGGTCGACCAACCAAACATCAGAATGCCGTTCATGGCGGTCATAGGTCCGGTCAGCCGCCAGCCCGCCACGGGCGTGATGTCCCCATAGCCGAGCGTGGTGTAGTTCACGAAGGTGAAATATAGCAGATCGCTTCCCGGAGGCGCCGCGCCGACCGCCGCATAGGCGAGCGCCCAAATGAGAACCTCGACGACGTGCGCGACCATCAAAATGACAGCAGTGATGACCATCACGGCCATCAGGTGCGACCGGGGCCGCGCCGTATGCTTCAATCCGGCGGTACGGGCGATGTCGATGGCCGCAACGGTCACCAGCGCGTGAATCATGATGTTGATCACGCTGATCAAGGTACCGAGCAGGAATTGAACCGCCAATACGCACTCCTGGTGCCGACATCGAAGAAGCCGTCCGATGATCCCGCAAGCGCCGACCACGGGACCCCGTTGACGCTTGACCGCAACCCCGATCAAGGGGAACCGATCACGACGCCCCCTTTGATGCTGTCGAGCTGCTGTTCATTAGCAGCGCCAACGTGTGTCTCGCGATCATAAGATCCACGTCGGACGGCAAGACGTAAACCGGAATGCGGCTCGCGGCAGACGATATCAACTGCGATTGCCGCGCGTTCTGCGCCACATCAAGCTTGACACCGAGCCATGCGAGCCGCTCCGCCACGCGCAAACGGATCGACGCGGAGCTTTCGCCGATCCCGGCGGTGAAGACGAACGCATCGAGCCCCTGCAACGCAGCTGCGAGCATACCCGCGTTAAGGCTGACCCAGTGAACGAAATAGTCGATCGCAAATTTCGCGTTGACGTCTTTACTTGCCTCGAGCTGACGCATATCGCAGCTGAGGCCCGAGAGGCCGTTCAGCCCGCAATCTCCGTGGAGAAGGTCCTGCACTCTGGACGCTGCCATTCCCTTCTCCGAGATGAGATAAAGCACAACTCCCGCGTCGATCTGCCCTGGTCGCGCTTCCATCGGCAGTTCGTCAATCGCGGTGAAGCCCATGGTGCTTTCGACGCTCCGCCCTCCATCGAGCGCGCACATTGATGCCCCGCTCTCGAGATGCGCGACGATCACGCGTCCCATCGCGATTTCCGGCGCAACCCTCAGCAAGGTCTTCGCGATGTATTCGTAGGAAAGGCCATGAAATCCATAGCGCGGTACGCCCTCTGCATGAAGCCCACGAGGGATCGCGTCGTGGTCGGCCACCGCAGCATGTGTTCGATGAAATGCGGTCTCGAAGCAGGCGACCTGCGGAAGCGTCGGGAAGTCAGCCAGGATCGCTCGAATGGGCGCCAGATTGTGCGGTAGATGAAGCGGCGCCAACGCCGTCAGTCCTTCCAGGCGAGCCAGCATCCCCTGATCAATCAGGACCGGCCGGTCATGCTCCGCACCGCCGTGAACGACGCGGTGCCCGACAGCGATGGGGCTGATATGAAGCTCATCCCGCAACCAGGCGCCTGCAATGTTCAGTGCGGCCGGAATATCCCGCACTGCTTCGATCGGATACGCGCGATTGGCAAGCGGATCGCCACCGGCGCTGCTCGCCTGCAGTCGCGGGCAACGTCCGATCCCGTCGATCCGCCCCTTGATCTGCTGCCGTAGGCTTCCTTCTCCTTCGACCGAATAAATACGGAATCTGAGGTGGGAAGAGCCGGCATTGATGACAAGAATGGTATCCATGGCGCTCACGTCGCACTCGTTGGAGCATGCCGAAGTCCTGCATCAATACCGGCGGCCACAGCAAGGGGACCAGGCGGGCCAGATATTTCCACCACCACGTTCCGACCTCGTTGTCGTATCGCTTTGCCTGAAAGGCTCAGTCGAATTGATATGCGTCAACGCTCGATCGCCAGTTTCGCCGGCACAGCACGTTCGGTACGAATCCAGGCCACCGTCAGCTCCCAGACCACAGATAGAATGATAGGTCCGATGAAGAGGCCGATGATCCCATGGAAGAGGGTTCCTCCGATCACCCCGATCAGGATCACGAGCGCCGGCGTGGTCAGGCCGCGGCCCATGACAAGCGGTTTCAGGATATTGTCGAGCACCGACACGATCACGAGAAACACCGTCAGCAGGAGCGCGATCGGAAATTCCTTGTCGGTCCAGATCCAGATGATAACCGGCAGGATGACGATGGTCCCGCCGATCTGCACGATCGACAGCAACAGCACCACGAAGGCAAGAAGGCCCGCGCTGGCGATGCCGGCGAGCTTGAAACCTATTCCCGCCAGCAAGGCTTGGATGATAGCAACGCCGATCACGCCTTGAGCCACCGCACGGATCGTGGCTCCCGCCAAGTCCAGAAAATGCTCGCTTTGGTCCGGCACGATGCGCGACAGAAAGCTGCGCCCTGCGGCCACGAGCTGAGGTCCATACGGAAACAACACGCCGGCCACCGCCACCGACAGCAGAAACTTGACCGTTCCCACACCGGCATTGCCGGCAAACCCAAGCAAGGTGGTCGCGAATGGCTTCAAATAGGGCACGACCGCGCGCAAGAGCGACCGGAGGTTGGTCGTCGCCTGATCCCAGAGATCGAAGAGCTGAGGCCCGATGACTGGCCACTCCTTGAGCGACTGCGGCGGCGAAGGCACATGCAATTCACCGGCCGTCACCTGGGCGGCAAGATCGGTGATCCCGTCGACCGCGCCCATGCCCAGCCAGGTCGCCGGTCCGATCACCACAGCCAGGTTGACGAGCGTGAGAATCGTCGCCGCAAGCTTCGGCCGCCCACCGAGAATGTCGCTGAGGCGCCGAAAAACCGGGTTCAGCGCAGCAGCAAGCACGACACTCCAGGCCAATATGGGGATGAATGGACGGACCAGGAGGAGCGCCCAGACGAGCAGCAGCCCGAGCAATCCGAGCCGGATCAAAAGCTGGATGATCTCGTCTCCAGAGAATATCTGACGGAGTGTTTTCACGGACGCGCCTTCAGTCATGCCGCGCATGCTGAAGCGAACTAGCCCCTGCTCTCACGCCGCACGCTTGATCCAGATCAAGCGTCGAGCCTCTTCTAGGGCTGTGGTCCGGTCTAGGGCTGCGGTCCGGAGAGAGTCAGCTCACGCTCGGCCCGAAATACGTTGCCGTAGAGACTCGCTATCCATTGCCGGCCTCGAGACGTCACGTTGAGATAACGTATCGCCGGTTGGATCTGGGGAGCTACGTTACTCCAATAGAATTGTGGATATTTGTAAACGATGTCCGCTGGCGTCGCGTAGCCCAAGGTCTTGTTGAGTCCGATCTCCTCGAACTCGTAGAACAGCGCGTTGGACTTCTTCAGATAGTTGGGATCGCCGAGCTGACCGATGAGATCGGCGGCCCGCAACAGCAATCCCTCCTCTTCAATGAGGCTGTCATTCGAAGACATCGTGTAAGGAAACCGGGTATATTCGATCGCCCGAGCGACCCGATCGGCATCCACCTGCTCGACGGAATCCAACCGTTCCAGCACGAACAGTTTCGACCGATCGACATGGTATGGCGCGAGAGCCGCATCGGACGATCCTCGCGGCAGACGAACCGTGTTGCCGGTGACGTCCGCGATGAACAGATCGTCCTCATCGCCCTGAACGACGCCGCGGACGTATCCGATGTCGTGGGCAAGGCACGCCAGAATGAAATTCGCATAGTCGTTTGCCGTGGTGGGCCGGAGCAGCGCGCGGCCTGTCAGGATATCGTGCCCGGCAAGGGTCACGAGCAACGTATGCTCGATGTTGTGATAGAGAGCATCGCTGTTGCCGATGCACTCCATCGTGAGCTTGGCTGCAAATGGAAGCAATTCGGTCAGGCCGGCATGCGAGGCGCCGAACCGGTCCTTGGTTTCCGTCGTCAGAAACGCGCCCAGAGCTTGCGACACCAGTTCCGGAACTGTGATCATCAGGCCGCTCCACTATGCAAGTGTCGACGATATGCAGATCGAGCCGTTGCGATTAATGTTCGCTATATTCGCAGGTTCTTCAAGCCCGCCGCGCTCTGCGACCTAAGGACGACCCATCTGGTGCCGCGCCTCGGGCAAGCGGGCCCGTGACCGGCCGGAGCCGCTCACGGCCTCCAAGCTCGCTCGTTGATTCAAATCAAGGCCAAGCCGGTAACGACCGCAAACATTTCATGTGCGCGGTCGTGCCGCCGGCGTGACGGAATTCTTCTCTCGCCGGTCAGTCGAGATTTAAACCAGTGGAGGATATGATGAGGTTCATCAAAGGAGCATTTCCAGCAATTCTTACTGTCGCGACCACCATGATTTCTGTAGCCGGAAGCGAAGCAGCGCCCTTGCCGACCAACGTCGGCGCCATGAGAGCCACGCTCGATAATGACGTGGTGAAAGTGCGCTACGGAGGCTGGGGTTATCGCGGCGGATGGGGCGGAGGCTACCGCGGAGCGGGATTGGGCTATCGTGGTTTGGGCTATCGCGGCGCCGGATATGGCTACAGAGGTTACGGATATCGAGGCTACCGTGGCTGGGGCGCCGGTGCGGTGGTTGCGGGCGCTGTCGTGGGTGGCGCGATCGCAAGCTCCGGCTACTATGGTGCATATCCTTCCTACGGCGGCGGATACTCCTCTTACGGCGGAGGATACGGCTATGAATATTGTCCGCCCAGTGCCTACAGCGCCTACGGTAGCTATGGCGGTTATGGCGGCTACTATGCGAGGCGGAGCTACTATTCCGGCTGGTAGATCTGCCCCGGATTTTCCTGAGCACGCGCTCTTGGTGCCCGGGCTCGTCTTCGCGAGTCCTGAAAGCGCCAACGCGGCCGTATATTGCCAATATGTGGACTAGCCCGCGCATTGCGTCGCAAGACCGGGCGTCGTCTTGGGAGTGCGTCCCGTCGCGCGCGCTGCCGCACGAGAAGCAGTGCGGTCCGGCACTCCGACCAACCGCGGCGGTCCGGTCGATCGCGCCGGCAGACGCTGACTGGCTTGCACGATGAGACCACAAAAATGAGGGCCGACATGACTGCCGGCCCCCTGAAGACATCAGACCGGGAGAGTTCAGTACCTCGCGACGACCGGGTTGGCCCCTCCGAAGCGGTAGTTGAAGCGCACGGTGAGCATATCCACGTCCTGGGTGATCCGGTCGTTTACAAAAGCGGCAAGGCGCGGATCGGCGGCCGTGAACGAATTATTCCGATGCCCCATGAACAGATGGTCGTATTCGAGCCCCACCGACCAGTTCGGGGTGAAGCCATACTCGTATCCGACACCAATGACACCACCCCAGCGGGTTGCGCTTTGCGCCGCGAGCTCGGCGCCGGACGCAGTATCAAGCACGCTGAGACGATTGTCTGTTACCGCAGCGCCACCCTTCACGTAGAACAGTGACGCATTCCAGGCGTAGCCGATCTGGCCGGTGAAGAGGCCGATGGCGCTCGTTTTGGCGCGCGTGGAGAGCGCCGGATTGAACAGGCTGACGCGCTGGTTGCTGAGATCCGCCCAATCGCCCTGAGCCTCCAGACCAAACACCCACTGGCTGGCCTGCCAGCGATAACCGAGCTGGCCACCGATGACACCACCGGAACGATCGCGGCAGCCAGAGGCGACGGCGACTCCAGCCGCGTCAAGGAAATCGACGCAGTTGTGGTTCTGCGCCCAGCCACCATTGCCGCCGATGTAGAACCCCGTCCAATTGTAGATCGGAATGATCGGTGCCGGTGGAGGCGCCTTTACGGCCATATCGGCAGCCATGGCGGTCCCCGCCGTGCACAGCGCCACCAGACCAACGGTTGCTAGTAGAAGTCTTTTCATCATGCTCTCTCCTTGCCGGCCGCTTTTGATTGCCCGATCGGCGGCTTGTTGCACTGCAATCATCCCCCAACTTCCAGCTGAAACTCTACGGGCGACGCCACAAACTCCACGTGCCATAATGGCAACACTCAAGACATTTCGACGCGACATCGGCATGAGCACCAAGACATGCTGCCTATTTCTCCGGGTCGCGCTTGGCATCGTGGCCGGCAACCTCGTCGCCTCGGTCTTGCTCTATCCAGGACGGGATATCGCTCGAGGGAATCAGCCGTCGCGGCAAAAAGGGATTGAGCGTGCCTGCAAACACGATCAATCCCTCATTGAACTTCGCTCGCGCGAAAGCCCGCGCCTCGGCTTCGCTCTCGAATGTGCGTGTCTCCCGTGGACTTCGCCGCTTCGGCAAGGTCCCACGCTTGTGCACCTCGAATGTTACGTACCAGGTCTGCGGCATCCGCCAGCTTCCGGATCGCGATCAAGCAGACATCTGCCGGCGAACGATAATCGGTGAGGTCATGTCGGCGTCCTAATTGCGCCGCTCTTCACGGCGCTCCGTGCGCCCTGTACGCCTTTCCTGACGGCGTTCAGTCCGGCCCGCGCGCCGTTCCTGACGCCGCTCGTGGCGGGCTCCGCGCCTCTCCTGGCGTCGCTCCATGCCGATCGTCTGCGCCGGCGCTTCTGCTCCGAACAGGAACGTTCCGGAGGTCGCCAATCCGAGTACCGCGGCCCATCCGAGCAACGAAAGAGCCCGGCGACGATCGATTCGCTCAGACCTCGACGTTTCACTCATGTCAGTTACTCCCGATCTTCAAGGACGTTTGATTGGGCAATGCCTCGACGTGCACTCGTTGATAGTATCAATGGCGGGCGCCCCACTCCGAAGATGCGACGATAGGAGACGCTCACCAAACCTGGTTGCCGAACCAGCCGTATTGCGGCGGCCGCGCGACGAGCCGGATATTTTTTTCGATGTGCCTCCTCGCACTTTTGTTTTGGCGCTGCGGCTTCACATCAGCCTTTGTCGACGGACGCGCTGGTGGTCGTTCGGCATCGGGGGCTCCTAGCTGAGCAAAGGCCTCGCGAGCGTGCCTCTGTGAGACGTCGGCGCCGGGCAGGATACCAAGCTCGACCCTGGCGATGTCGGTTGCGACAATCGTCGGCAGGCTAGTGTCGAGAACGACCCGCTCGGGTAATTTCCAATCGGAATGGATGCGGATGGTCGCGGAGCGCGCAGCTCCACCGTGGATGGCGGGCCGATCCGGCACCAGTGCGTCCACAACAAAGAGCATCGCGAGCAACGTACTGCCGACATAGAGCAGATATCGTGAGATGGGCATTGTCGGCGCCATTGCCGCCGCAGATCTTCGCCGGGCAAGCAACGGGCCACGGCGGCAGAATTGGCGAAGCAATGCAACCTGCATGGCATGGCTGCCTAAATCGAGCCGCCGCTTCTGCCGCGGCGCGCCCCTGGTGAAGCACTTGCTGAGGCATGGCGGCGCTTCGTCGGCAAGCGCACGCACGCTGCAGCAGGCGAATATTCACCGCGTCCGAACGCGGCTTCGCTTGAGCCAGATCAACGAATTGAACTATCGCAACACGGCCTCGCATAGTATCGCACGGCTTGGTCAGTGGCTGTGACCTGCCCCTTGGTACAATGACCGGAAGGGCAATTGCAGAGGTGTGGCACGCAACGCAGAATTCTCACCGTGTACATCGAGCTTCTGGCAGGGAGGGCCGATGATGAGTCAATTCGAGCTGAGTTCGCGCGCAGCACTTTGCCGGCAGCTTGCAAGCCAGGATCCGGCAAACCAAACGGTCTGGATGGCCGAGGCAAGAAGCTGGTCACGGCTGGCCGCCGAGATGCTTCCTGATGAGCACCAATTGAAAGGCGGCATCACCGCCCGGTTATTCTTCGCCTTCAACAAATTGGTCGCGGCGCAACACGAGCCTGCGAACCAAACGGCAGAAATGATGAAGAGTAGATCCAAACGCGTCATGCCGCCTCGGAGCTTGTCACCGACTGCCTGACGCATTCCAGAGAGAAGCGTTCGCACGATTGCATACATGGCTCAAGTATGGAGAGAGCCGGTGCACCACGTGACAGCATGCTTTCCGATGCGACTCGGCGGGCTGCACTCGTCGGACGTCAAAGCGTCGTCATCCAGATTCCCTTAACTCGATCTGAACTTGACCCGGTAAAATCGAAGACGAAGCAGATGCGATTTGTTGAATCCCTTGATCTAAAGCAAGCCGCAGCCCTGGTGCTGCGTTGGTGTGGTGGCGTTGAAGTTCATTTTTGGAGAACGTCCATGAAGTCGATAAGCGCAAGGAAGATTGCCGTTGCCGTCGCCGCGCTCGTATGCGGCACGACGCTGTCCATCGGCTGGACCGATCAAGGCGGAGTTTCGCTGGGGCTCGACAAGGCGCAAGCGGCGACGAGGTTGTACGTCACTCCCTATTATCGCGGACACTACTACACTAACGAGGGTCTGCCCTGGTACGCCGTGCGAGCCTATTACTTCGGCGGACCGTGGAGCTATGGCTATAGCGGCTGGACCGACTATGCGGCGCGCAACGGCATCGGTTGCGTCCCAGGCTCGTTGGTGAAGGGCGGCGATGGCATCATGTACGTGTGCCAATAGAGCTTGATGATGGCGCGATGGGCGGCGCCCATTAAGCCGCCTGTCGCGCTAATCTGAGCTCAGGAGATCGACGGCTGAGGGGGAGGATACCTTGACCTATGTTCTGGTCGTCATCAGCTGGCTCGGCGTCGCGAATGGCGCCGTCATATCGACACAAGAATTTTCAAGCGCAGAGCGTTGCGAAGCAGCCCGGACGGCGCTGATGGAATACGCGAAAGCGCGCAGCAGCGACGAGACACTGAGGCCGCTCTGCATACAGAAGTAAAAAAGAGGCGAAAAGGGTGACGCATGTACCCGAACCCGACTGAATCGTTCTGGTGGTTCGCCTTCGGTTACCAGCTTACGATTTCGACGGTTCCTTGATCTTGATCAATGGTCCGAGCCCCAGTCCATGGAGCGTCCAAATTCACTCTCACAGGCGGAGACCATTATGAAGCGTGGTTTGGTCACAAAATTATCACTCGCAGTTGCCGTGGTCGCCCTCGGAGTGTCCGGCTCGATGGACTGGTCGGTGGACGAAGGCCTTTCGCTCTCGCTCGGCCGGGCTGAAGCACGGGTCGGGCGGCCCTTGACGCCCGTATCAGTCGCCGGCGTAGCACGGCGCACTACCAGGCGCGCGGTCGTCGGCGGCGCAGCAGTTGGTGCAGCCGCTGTCGGTACGGGATGTGTCCGCGTTCTGGTCAATGGCAGCTACGTCTGCCGCTGATAGCCGTCGTAGCCGGCTCTGAACATCGTATCCTGCCGGACGATTTTTCTGCAGCATGTACTGTTCAGGTTTCGGAGCGCGATGGACGTTGCCACATGCGAGCGGCGATGCACCGAACAAATCCTCGTCGGGCCACTGGGAGATTTTTCAGTCTCCCAGCGGCCCTTTGGCGTCCCCGTCGCTTCCCTTCAGCAACTCGTATTTGATCCGCCGCATGCGTGCCTGGGCTTCGAGCGGCTTGCAATAGGCGGTTGACGCTGCGAGCAGATCGATGGTGGCGAGAAATGCATAGCGCGACGCCGTCGGCTTGAGCGCGTCGGGCGCTTCCGGCACGTGCACGCCGAGCGCAATATCGGCGATCGAGGCCAGCCTGCTTTGCGGCTTGGTAATTGCGACGACCAAGGCGCCGTATTGCTTGGCGATACTGGCTGCCTCGATCACCGCGTTCGCTGCACCGGTGGTCGAGATGGCAACGACGACATCATCCCGTCCGAGGGTCGCGGCGATCATCCGCATCAAGCTCGGATCGGAGGCATGCGAGACGGCAACCCCAAGACGAAAGAACCGGTTCTGAACCTCCGCCGCCGCAAGAGTGGAACCGCCCCCAACCCCGAACGCGGCAAGCTTCGAACAGCGCGAGATAGCTTCGGCAGCCCTCTCGATGTCTTCCTTGCGAAGTCCTTCCTCGGCGGCGGCAATTGCACGGCGAATTTCCTGAAACACCGACCGCCAGAGCGCGGGGCGCGCCAGATCGGTCCCGACATGCGGGGGAAGCTCAACGTAAATCCGCCCGACCGCCATTGCTTGAGCCAGCCTCACCTTGAGGTCGCGGACGCCCCGACAACCGACGGAGCGGCTGAACCGGGTTACCGTCGGCTCGCTGACGCGCGCCCGACGGGCCAACTCGGAATTGCTGGCGTGAACGGCAAACTCCATATCGGCCAGCAGCACCGTGGCAACGCGTTGCTCCGAGGGGCTGAGGCTTGGAGCGCTTTGCCTGATGAGGGAGATGATGTCGCCGGCCACGACATTGTCGTCGCCCGACGGCTTCGAGATCGCTGTACCAACGGCTCTCGCCGGATGATTTCGCTTTGCACGCGCCATTGCCCGCCCTTCCCCAGGTCAGATCAACCTGCGCCCTTGGCAAGAAGCTGCCGTAAGAAACCTTCAGCATCGACCAAACGTATATCGGCATGCCCCATCAAGAACAGCATTTTCCGCTTGATAATTGTCAAATTGTGTATGTAACTTTCGAACAACCAATAGCGTGCCATCAGCCCAACAGCTGAAAGGCACATCCCCTGCACCGGGAAGCAGGCGGTTCAACAAGGCGGGAGGGCGATCATGAGATACGGTCCAAGTGTCTTGATGCGTGGCGTCATGGGGCTGGCCACTGCGTCGTTTTTGATTGCGCAGGCCAATGCCGCCACCCTGCTCCGCGAAGCCACCATCGGAGAACCGCCGCCGCTCGATGTCATGCTGACGACAGCCGACGTCGCATCGGTCATCGGCCGCCACATCTTCGAGACCCTGTATGCCCTGGACTCGACCTATACGCCGCGTCCGATGCTGGCCGAGAGCGATCGCACGGAAGACGGCAGTCGGACCATCGTCATCAAGCTCCGCGAAGGTGTCCTCTTCCACAACGGCAAGGAGATGACCGCCAAGGACGTGGTCGCCTCGATGACGCGATGGGGCAGTTTCGGTGCGCGTGGCAAGCTCCTGATGGCGGCGGCTACCTCGGTCGAGGCGACCGGAAAGTATGAAGTCACGCTGAAATTGTCCGCGCCGAACGGCGCCTGGAAGGCTCTCATTGCGGACGTCAATGGCGGCCTTGCGATCTATCCGGAAGACATAGCCGCCAAAGCGGGAAACCGGCCGATCGAGCAAAAGGACTATATCGGCACCGGACCCTACAAGTTCGTGGAGTGGCGGCCGAACCGCTATGTCGAGGTGGAGAGGTTCGAGGGCTACAAGCCAGTCAAGGAAAAGGGGGACGGCTTCGCCGGCGCCCGCGTTGCGAGCTTCGACAAGATCCGGTTCATTCCGGTGCCTGACGTCGGCACGCGCGTGAGCGGCGTGCAGGCGGGCGACTACGACTACGCGGAAATGATCTCCGGCGATCTGTACGAGTCCCTGAGCAAAGATCCATCGGTTCAGGTGCAGCGTACCAACGCGCCGATCTTCGGCCTTTTCTTCATGAACTCGAAGCAGGGAATCCTGAAGGACAATTACAAGCTCCGCCGCGCCATCCAGACCGCGCTGGACAAGTCGCAGGCATTGCGCGTCGCCTTCGGTCCCAAGGACCTGTGGAATGCCGAAGGATCGATCTTTCCAAACGGCACACCCTGGTACTCGACCGAAGGCGCCTCCAATTACAGTGCGCACGATCCGAAGAAGGCCAAGGAGCTCGCAAAGGAGGCGGACTACACGGGGACGCCGATCCGCCTGCTGGTCTCGACGAACTACCAGGCACACTATGATGAAGCCTCTGTCTTCACCCGCCAGCTGGCCGACGCCGGCATCAATGTTCAGATGATGGTCGTCGATTGGGCGACCCTTCTGAAGATGCGCGGCCAGCCGGAACAGTGGGACATCTTCGTCACCCACCATTCCTTCGCGCCCGACCCGCTGCTGCTCACGTTCCTGAATGCGAGCTATCCCGGCTGGTGGGACAGCCCCGAGATCGGCTCGCTTCGGGCAGAGTTGATCAACACGACCGATCCAGCCGCGCGCAAGTCGACATGGGACAAGATCCAGTCGCTGATCTATGAGCAGGTACCGGTGATGAAAGTAGGCGATGCCTACACCTATGACATTGCGTCTCCCAAGCTCAAGGGGCTCAACCCCAACGGTCCCGTGTTCTGGAATGTGTCGACGAAATAAGGACGGGCAATGAGGCCGCGAGGACTGTCGAGCGCCGGCGCCGGCGCGCATCGTTGCCGCTGATCAGGCGCCCAATCACATGTGGTCTTACGCATTCAAGCGCGCAGGAACGACGGCGGTGACGCTGCTGGCAGCGTCCATCATCATCTTCGCGTTCATCCATATCGTGCCGGGTGACCCGATCTATGTTCTGCTCGGTGACACCGCGACTCCCGACCAGATCGACGCCTTGCGACACCAGCTCGGTCTCGACCAGCCGATTATCCTGCAATATCTCACTTGGGCCGGCCATGTGCTCGAGGGCGACCTCGGGCGCTCGATCTTCTTCCAGGCGCCCGTGCTGTCGGTGATTGCCGATGGCGCCGAGACCAGCACCTTGCTCGCCACCATGACGATGATCTGGGTTGCGGTCATCGGCGTGCCGATCGGCATGATTGCGGCGGTCCGGCACGGCACGTGGCTCGATCAGGGATTGTCCGGTGGGGCGATGCTGATGGCCTCGATACCCACGTTCTGGGTCGGGCTCTATCTGATCCTGATCTTCGCCGCCTGGCTCGGCTGGTTTCCGAGCTCCGGTTATCCGTCGATCTTCGAAGGCGGTGTCGTCAATCTCCGCTATCTCGTCCTCCCCAGCCTGGCGCTTGCGGCTCCGAATGCCGCTTTGATCCTGCGGCTGACGCGCGCCAGCATGCTCGACGTCTCCCGGGAGGACTACGTGCGCACGGCGCGTGCAAAGGGAATTAGGCCGTGGCAGGTTGTGCGTCGTCACATCTGGCGTAATGCACTGCTGGCGGTCGTCTCGGCCTTCGGCTTCACCTTCGCCGCACTGCTGTCAGAAGCGGTGGTGACCGAAACCGTGTTTGCCCTGCCCGGCATCGGCCGCCTCGTCGTTCAGTCGATCCTTCGCCGAGACTACCCTGTGATCCAGGGCGTCATCCTGGTGATCGTGGTGGTCTATCTCCTGATCAATCTGATCGTCGATCTGAGCTATCGTCTGCTCGATCCGCGGGTTGAACTCCAATGAGCGGCAACAGCGTGACCTTGTGGCTCAAGCCGTTCGTCGCCCGCCCGATCGCACTGGCCGGGCTCGGGGTCCTTCTGGCGACTGTGCTCGCCGCCGTCTTCGCACCCTGGCTCTCGCCCTACGATCCGTATGCCATCGATCCGCTGATCCGCCTGACGCCCCCGAACGTGACCCACTGGTTCGGCACCGACCAATTCGGCCGGGATACCCTGTCGCGCACCATTCATTCAGCACGCATGGCTCTTCTGATCGGCTCGGGCGTGGTCGTCTTCGCTCTCGCGACCGGCGTTCCGGCCGGCGTACTTTCCGCTCTGTTCCCGCGGCTGGGTCACCTGCTGATGCGCATGGTCGACGTGCTCATGGCCTTCCCGACTCTGCTTCTCGCACTTGGCCTGATTGTCATCTTGAGCCCGAGTGTGGCCACCGTCATCCTGGCCATCGGGATCGGCTACATGACGACGACGACCCGGATCGTCTACGGACTGACACTGCGCTTGCGCGCGGAAACCTATGTCGAGGCGTCGCGCAGCATGGGCGCCGGAGCGGCATGGCTCATCAGTCGGCACATCTTGCCGAACCTGGTCTCACCACTTCTCGTGCAGGCCAGCTTCGTCTTCGCGTTCGCGCAGCTCGGCGCGGCTTCACTCGATTTCCTGGGCCTCGGCGCCCCGCCGGACATTCCGAGCTGGGGCAATATGCTGGCGGAGTCGCGGACCTTCATCACGCGCGCTCCGTGGCTGCTCTTCTTTCCGGGCATGATGATCGTGGCGACGGCGTTTTCTCTGAACCTGGTCGGCGATGCATTGCGCGATCGACTCGATCCGCGATTCCGTCAGGTCTTTGGTGAGAAGGGTTAGGCCGTGCTGACAGTTTGCGACCTTACGGTGTCAGTGGGGCCGGAAACCTCGCCGGTCGACATCGTCGCGGGCGTGTCCTTCGGCTTGGCCAAGGGCGAGATCCTTGGTCTCGTCGGCGAGTCCGGTTGCGGAAAGAGCATGACCTCGCTTGCGGTCATGGGATTGCTGCCGCAGCCCGGTCCTCGGGTTCGCGCCGGGCGGGTCCTGTTGGAGGGCTGCGACGTAACGCAGCTGCAGCCCTGGCAACGTGTCGAAGCGGGCCACGGCCGCATGGCAATGATCTTTCAGGAGCCGATGACCTCACTCAACCCTGTTCGTCGGATCGGCGATCAGATCGCCGAAGCCGTGCGCGTGCATGAGGGAATTTCGGGCGCGGCGGCGCTGGTCCGTGCGCGCGAACTGCTCGAACTGGTACGTATGCCCGACCCCAAAATGCAGCTGTCCGCGTATCCGCATCAGTTGTCCGGAGGCCAACGCCAGCGGGTCATGATCGCGATTGCGCTGGCCTGCAGGCCACAGGTGCTGGTCGCCGATGAACCGACCACCGCGCTCGATGTCACCATACAGGTTCAGATTCTCGGGCTCTTGCGCGAGCTCTGCAATCGGCTGGATATGGCGATATTGTTCATCACCCACGACATGGGAGTCATTGCGCAGCTCGCCGATCGCGTCGCTGTCATGTACGCCGGCCGGATCGTGGAAACCGCTTCAGTCGGTGCGCTGTTCGGCGCACCGCGTCATCATTACACCCGCGGATTGATGGATTGCATGCCGTCGCGAAACTCCGGCGCGCGCCGGCTGCCAACCATTTCTGGTCAGCCGCCGCTGCCAGGTACGGTCGCTGCCGGCTGCGTGTTTGCCTTGCGTTGCGCAGCGGTGCGCGATGAGTGCCGCGTGGCGCCCCCTCCCCGCCTGGAGGCCTCCCAAGGACACGAGGTGCTCTGCGCATTTCCGCTGGCCGGCGGGGGGCTGCCATGAGCGGCAATGTCATCCTCGACGTCCGGGACATGATGGTCTCGTTCAGTGCCAGGCGAGCCGGTCGGAAATACCGGGTGCAGGCGGTGGATGGTGTATCGCTGTCGCTGGCGGAAGGCGAGGTCCTCGGGATCGTGGGCGAATCCGGCTGCGGCAAGACCACGCTAGGCCGAACCCTCGTCGGGCTGGTCCAGCCCGACAGCGGCAACATCAATTTGAAGGGAACCGAATTGATCGGAGCCGGCCGCTCCGGCCTGCGCGAGATGCGTCTGAACGTCCGGATGGTTTTCCAGGACCCCAATGCATCGCTCAACCCGCGGCGCGCAATTGGAGATTCGGTGGCGGAGGCGGCCGACATCAGCGGCATCTTCAAGAGCCGCGCCGAGCGCAGCGCGGCCATAGCCGCCACCTTGACGGCCGTCGGGTTGAACCCGTCTTTCGCCGCTCGCTACCCTTACGAACTGAGTGGCGGGCAACGGCAACGGGTCGGAATTGCACGCGCCATTCTTCCCACGCCGTCCATCATCGTCGCCGACGAGCCGGTCTCGGCCCTCGACGTTTCCGTGCAGGCGCAAGTGCTCAACCTGATGATGGATCTGCGTGACCAATTGAGACTGTCGATGCTCTTCATCTCGCACGACCTTGGCGTGATCGGGCAGATCAGCAGTCGCGTTGCTGTCATGTATATGGGCCGGATCGTGGAGCAGGCCGGGACGCGGACGGTCCTGGATCATCCGCTCCACCCCTATACGCGCGCGTTGGTGGCAGCAATTCCGAAGCCCGATCCATCGGAACGGATCCAGGGCGCGATCGAAATGGGTGAACCGCCAAGCCTCTTCACGCGACCGCACGGCTGTGCATATGCGCCCCGCTGTCCAATGGCCAGCGATCGCTGTCTCGTCGATGTGCCACAACTTCGATCTGTCGGTGCGGACGGTCGGACGATCGCCTGCCACAACGTATAACCAGCGAGTGCCGCGCGCGGCGAAATCACGCAACGCCTACGATTGATTTCTCCTCTATTCGAGCGATCCTATTCACGGAGTCGCGGCCGCCATGCGGCAGGCGGGTGCAAATTCGGGAAGCCTGACGCCTGTTGCACTGCGATGTTAATCGCGACGCAGCATTCAAAATGAGACTGCCCGTTAAGCCGCGCGCGGCTCCGGCACGTGCGCTGCATCGGAGTTCAGTTAGCCTCCATTTCAAGAACCGTTGGCCTTGTCCGAACGCCGCACCGCGCGGCGGGCGCGTCCAGGCGCGGTGAAAAACAGTGACAAGAACGCCCAGGGAGCAGAGCAATGTTGAAAGGCAGTCTAGGACTGATCGCGTTGAGCAGCCTGTTACTTTCGGGCACCGCCTTCGCACAGGAGAAGATCAAGGTCGGCGTCACCGCGACGCTCGAAGGCACCTACACCGTGCTCGGCGAGGACGGCATCCGCGGCTTCCAGACGGCCCTCAACGTCCTCGGAAAGAAGGTCGGCGACAAGGAACTCGAATTTGTCATCGCCTCGACCGACGCGACGCCGGACTCCGCCGTACGAGCCGTGCGCAAGCTGATCGAGCAGGACAAGGTACAGATCCTGCTGTCGCCGCTCTCTGGCGACGAAGGCATCGCGGTCAAAAATTTTGCAAAGACCCATCCCGAACTGACCTTCATCAACGCCGCCTCCGGGGCCCAGGAAACGACCTATGTCGATCCGGCTCCGAACTTTTTCCGCTACAACATGGACGGCGCGCAGTGGCAGGTGGGCCTCGGCAAATACGCTTATGACCAAAAGAAGTATCGCAAGATCGCGACCGTCGGCGAAGACTACTCCTTCATCTATACGCAGGTGTTCGGCCTCGTGCTCGAGTTCTGCGGTGCTGGCGGACAGGTCACCAACCGGCAATGGGTGCCGCTTGGCACAAAGGACTTTGCCTCGGTTATCGCCGCACTGCCCGACGACGTCGACGCAATCTATCTCGGCCTCGGCGGCGCCGACGCCGTCAACTTCCTGAACCAATACCAGCAGGCCGGCGGCAAGGCGCATCTGATGGGCGGCTCGATCATGATCGACCAGACCATCCTGTCGTCCAAGGGAAACGCCAAGAATGCCCTGATCGGCACGCTGGCCGCGAGCGGCCAGGCCGACACCTGGGAGAACCCGAGTTGGCAGAAGTTCGTGAAGGACTATCAGGACGCCTTCCCGCCCAACAAGCGCTTCCCGAGCCCATCGCTGCTCGCCACCAACTATTATGGCTCGACCATGGCGCTCATCCTGGCGCTGCGTCAGGTCAACGGAGATCTCTCCAACAATCAGGCCAAGTACAAGGAGGCGCTTGCCAAGATCGAACTCGACGCACCCAACGGCAAGATCAAGCTGGACTCCAACCGCCAGGCGATCGGCACCAACTTCGTCACCGAGGTCGTCGACGACGGCAAGGGCGCGCTGTTCTCAAAGGTCGTGAACGTGATCCCGAACGTCAACCAAACGCTGGGCTACGATCCCGCGGTGTTCGCCAAAATCGGTTTACCGAGCCGCACAGTACCAGAATGTAAGAAATACTGACCTAGTCTCGTTCGCGAACGATGACCGGCCGGGGAGAGATTTGCCAGAAGCGCGACACGTGCGCCCTTGCATTCTCTCCTCGGTTGTTGAACGCTACCAAAAAATACCAAGAGCTTTTGGGAGGAGAGGCATGAGCCGGGCGCTCGCCGTCTTCCACGGCCGCTTTGGTCGGGCGACGGTCTATCAGTTGAACCGCCCTTTCAACATCCACGCACATCGCGAAGGTCATTTGATCTTCCATGTCGGCGGGCGTTCCGCATGCATCGATGTCAGCGACGGACGCTACGAGCTCACCGAAGATTCCGTCGTCGCGGTCAATCCGTGGGAGCCGCATAATTTCCTGCCGTCCGATCTCGACGGCGGTGCCGTTTTCTTCGTGCTCTACGTCAATGCGGAGTGGTTTGCGCCCGATGCGCCCGGCGCCGATCGCCTGCGCTTCGGCCGCACCCAGTTCACGCGGTCCGTTGCGCTGGACAAGCATATCAGGCACGCAGCCGCCCTCGTGTGCGGCGCTCCCTCGCTCAACAGCCTCGATGGCGAGCTGAGAAGCCTGATCGACATCTGTTATGACGAAAGCTGGCAACAGGCGGCGACCGCGCGCGATCCGCGCACAAACGGTTCCATCACTGATTTTCGCGTGCGCAAGTGCATCAAGATGATGTCGGAGAGTCCTGGCGCCGAGATCGAGCTCGACACCATCGCGCGCGAATCCGGCCTGTCGCGGCCGCATTTCTACCGGCTCTTCCGCACCCAGACCGGCGTCACGCCACACCTCTATCTCAACACGCTGATGATGGAGCAGGCGCTGGAGGCACTGGTGGCGAGCGAAGCGCCGATCGCTGATATCGGCTTCGATCTCGGCTTCTCGTCGCAGAGCGGATTCACCCGCTTCTTCGCCGCCAATGTCGGCATGGCGCCGACCGATTATCGCCGCGCGGCCAAGGTTTTGCGCGCCTGACCGCACGCGAAAAGATACTCACGATCAAACACCTCCCTTACAGCCGCATTAGGATGCGCCAAACGCGATCCCGAAAAGAGGATCACGCGCAATAGGGAGCGCACGTTCATGGCAGGGCTTGCGGCCGGCAACGGTCTGCGTGCCTCTCCGCCCCGCTTGCGGGGTGAGAGATGGGGTGACGTGAAGACGGAGCGGCGATCATGACCCGCTTTGTCGAGCGCCATCCTGCCTGGGCACTGATTGTCATCATCGTGATTGCGGTGGCGCTTTGGCTGATTTTCGCAGTGTGGCCGCAGGGCGTCGAAGATGCGTTCGGCCGCAAGCGGGTCTTCCTCAACGCCCTCTTCAACGGCATCACGCTCGGCGGTCTCTATTTCCTCGTCGCCAGCGGTTTCACGCTGATCTTCGGCCTGATGCGCAACGTCAACCTCGCGCACGGTTCGCTCTATTTGTTCGGCGGCTATGTCGGCTATGCCATCAGCGCCGCTACCGGTTCATGGGTCCTCAGCTTCATCGTCGCTTTCGTCCTGACGGCACTGGTCGGCGTCCTGCTCCAGGTCCTCGTCTTCCGCCGTATGGAAGGCCAGGACCTGCGCCAGACCATGGTGACCATCGGACTCTCGATCGTGTTCGCCGATCTGATGCTGTGGGCCTGCGGTGGCGATTTCTATCAGATCCAGACCCCGAACTGGCTGATCGGACCTGTGGAGCTGCCGCTGGTCACCGCGATCAAATCCTCAGGCGAGCCGGTCTATCTCCGCTATCCCCTGGTTCGACTCGTGATCTTCGCCGCCTCCGTCGTGATCGGCATGGCGATGTGGCTGGCGCTCAACCGCACGCGCATCGGCATGATCATCCGCGCCGGCGTCGACGATCGCGACATCTTGGCTGCGACCGGGGTACGGATCCAACTCGTTTTCGTGGTGGTGTTTGCGCTCGGCGCCGGCCTCGCCGGCGTCGCTGGCGTCGTCGGCGGAACCTTCCAGTCGCTCTCGCCAGGCGAAGATATCCGCTTCCTGCTCGCCTCCCTCGTCGTCGTGATCGTCGGTGGGATGGGCTCGATTCCTGGGGCTGCGCTGGGCGCGCTCATCATTGGCCTCGCCGAACAGCTCGGCTCGGTCTACATCCCGACCTACGCCATCGTCGTGACCTTCCTGATCATGGTTCTGGTGCTGGCAATTCGGCCGCAGGGCCTGTTGGCGAGGCGCTGACATGTCCCTCGCTCACGACGCCCACGTCCCGGTTCGTCCCGCCACTGCGGTGCAGCGCTCGAAATTGCGCGGATGGCCGGAGATCGACAATCCGGCAGCCTGGACCGTCGCGGCCATTCTCCTGATCATGCCCCTGATCGCCAACGGCTTCTTCCTGATCGAGATCTTTGCGACCACGCTGATCCTCGGAACCATGGCGCTGAGTCTGATGTTTCTTGCCGGCTATGGCGGCATGGTCAGCCTGATGCAGCTCACCATCGCTGGTTTCTCCGCCTATATGGTCGCGGTGTTTGGCGTCAGCGGCAACGCCAATATCAGCCTGGGCTGGCCGTGGTGGCTTGCGGTCCCGATGGCACTTGCGCTCGCGACCATCTTCGGCACGCTCGGCGGCGCGCTGGCGGTGCGCACCGAGGGCATCTACACCATCATGATCACGCTCGCGATCGGCGCGGCGTTCTATTATTTCACCAACCAGAACTGGGCGATTTTCAACGGCCATACCGGCATCAATACCGTTGCCACGCCGCATTTCTGGGGCGTCAACTGGCGCGCCGACATTCCCTTCTATTATATCGTCCTCGCGGTAGCCGCGCTGTGCTACTTCGCCGTCGACTACATCTCCCGCGCGCCGTTCGGCCTCGCGTTGCAAGGTGTCCGCGACAATCCCCGCCGCATGGCGGCGCTCGGCTTCAACGTCAATGCGCATCGCGTCGCGGCCTACGTCTTCGCGTCGTTTGTCGCGGCGCTGGCAGGGGTACTCCAGGTCTGGAATTACCGGCAGATTTCGCCGGGATCCGTGAGCGTCGGAGCCTGCATCGATATTCTCATCATCGCAGTCGTCGGCGGCATCACGCGCCCCATCGGACCCTTTATCGGCGCGCTGATCTTCGTGCTGCTGCGCACTTTCGCACTCGATTTCCTGGTCAAGCTGGGGCTCGACGGCAACCGCTTTCGGCTCCTGATCGGCCTCGGCTTCCTCGCCATCGTGTTCTGGTCCTCGGACGGCGTCATCGGGCTCTGGCAGAGCTGGCGCCGCCGCCAACGCTCCGGCGCGGCGAGTTCAAGCGAACGACATGGCCGAGAACCTGGCCGAGAATCTGGCCAAAGATCCAGTCAAGGATCCAACCATGGATAGCGTCGCACAACGCCTCTCTGTCGTGGGCGCCGGCGCGGCGCTGGAGCTGCGCGGCGTCACTCGTCTGTTCGGCGCGCTGGCGGCACTCACCGACATCACCATTACCGTCCGCCCCGGCGAACGGCGCGCCGTGCTTGGCTCCAACGGCGCCGGCAAGACCACGCTGTTCAACTGCATCACCGGCGACTTCCCACCTTCTTCCGGCACCATCCGCTTCTTCGGCGAGGACGTCACGCACTTCCCGCCCTATGAGCGCATCCGCCGCGGCCTGCGCCGGACTTACCAGATCTCCGCGCTGTTTCCCGGCCTTACCGTCCAGGACAATGTCTACCTCGCCTGCCGTGGCGTCTCACGGGGGCGCTTCTCGTTTCTCCGCCCCGGTCAAAACGATGCGTTGATGCACGCAGCCGAAAATCTCGTGCAGGCCGTCCATCTCTCGGGCGTGAAGGATCAGCGCGTTGCCGAACTCGCGCATGGCCAGCAGCGCCAGCTCGAGATCGCACTTGCGCTTGCCGGCGCACCGCGATTCGTCCTGTTCGATGAACCGGCCGCGGGACTGTCGCCGACCGAGCGTGCCGAGCTGATCGAGATATTGACCTCCCTGCCCGCGCATATCGGCTACATCATCATCGAGCACGACATGGACGTGGCCCTGCGCGTCGTCGAGAGCGTCACGATGATGCACAACGGGCGGATCTTCAAGGAAGGCCGTCCGCAGGAGATCGAGTCCGATCCCGAAGTGCAGGAGCTTTACCTCGGAGGCGGCCATGAATGAGGTCCGCCGTACCGCCGCCGCGCTCGAAGTCCGCGGCCTGGACGTCTATTACGGCCATTCGCATGCGTTGCAGGGCGTGGACCTGACGCTCGAGGCCGGCGTGTTCTCGGTCGTCGGCCGCAACGGCATGGGCAAGACCACGCTGTGCAAGGCCATCATGGGGCTGGTGCCGGTCAGCGGCGGCTCGATCCGCATCCGCGGCGATGACATCACCCGGCAGCCGCCTGCCCACATAGCCCGACTCGGCGTCGGCTACGTTCCGCAGGGACGGCGGCTGTGGCGTTCACTCAGCGTCGACGAGCATCTGCGGCTTGCCGCCGGCTTGCGCCGCGGCGCCTGGACGGTCGAGCGCATCTACAAGACGTTTCCGCGGTTGGCCGAGCGCAAGGATCACGGCGGCGGCCAGCTCTCCGGCGGCGAGCAACAGATGCTCGCGATCTCGCGCGCGTTGCTCACCAACCCGCGGCTCCTGATCATGGACGAGCCCACCGAGGGGCTCGCGCCCGTCATCGTGGCCCAGGTCGAGGAGATGCTGCTACGGCTTGGCGAGGACGGCGACATGTCCGTGCTCGTGATCGAGCAGAATATCGGGGTGGCGACCGCCGTGTCGGGCAACGTCGCGATCATGGTCAACGGTCGCGTCAACCGCATCATCGATTCGGTGCGGCTTGCCGCCGATCGCGAACTGCAGCAGCGCCTGCTCGGTGTCGGAATGCACGCCGGACTCGAGCTCGACCTCGACGTGCCGCCGGCGGATACGGAAGAGAAGCTTTCTCCGCCGCAAACGCGGCCGGGCGGCGCGATCCGCATCTACATCTCCAACCCGACGCCGCCGACACGGTGGTCGCAGCCTGTGCCGATCGCCCGCATCGAGGCTGCGGCCCGCACGTTCTCGACACAGGTGATGCGTCTCGACGAGACGGCACGGCGACAGCGCGAACCAGTCGCGGCACAAACGCAGGGCCCCCCGGTCGTTCTCGTCGTCGGTACGCTCGACACCAAGGGCACGGAGCTCCGCTTCATCCGCGACATCATCGCCGGGACCGGCCTGCGAACCCGATTGGTCGATATCTCCACCAGCGGCAGACACGCGGCCAGCGACGTCTCCGCCCAGGAGATCGCCTTGAACCACGGTCGCGGCGGATCGGCGGTATTTGGAGCCGACCGGGGCGCCGCCGTCACCGCGATGGCCGAGGCCTTCGCCAGCTGGCTGCGGCGCCAGAGCAATGTTGCCGGCGTGATTTCGGCCGGCGGCTCGGGCGCAGCGTCACTGGTCGCGCCCGGTATGCGGACCCTTCCTGTCGGGGTGCCGAAGCTCATCGTCTCGTCCGTCGCCTCCGGTGACGTCGGGCCCTATGTCGGCCCCGCGGACATCACCATGATGCATTCGGTCGCCGACGTGCAGGGCCTCAACTCGATCTCGCGCGCCGTGCTGGCCAACGGCGCCAACGCGCTCGCCGGCATGGTCAAGGCGCGCCTGGATCAGCATGCACGAAAGGATCGCGACGACAGCGGATTGCCGTCGGTCGGCATCACCATGTTCGGTGTCACCACGCCGGCGGTGCAGAAGATCGCGGCCGACTTGCGCGAGGATTTCGAGTGCCTCGTCTTCCACGCCACCGGCGTCGGCGGGCGCTCAATGGAGAAGCTCGTCGATTCCGGGCAGCTCGTAGGCGTCATCGACCTCACGACCACGGAGGTCGGGGACCTCCTGATGGGTGGCGTGTTCCCGGCCACCGACGACCGCTTTGGCGCCATCATCCGCAACCGGGTGCCTTATGTCGGCTCGGCGGGCGCGCTGGACATGGTGAATTTCGGCGCTCCTGAGACGATCCCGGAGCGCTACCGCGGCAGGAAATTCCACGTCCACAACCCGCAGGTCACACTGATGCGGACCACGGCGGAGGAGAACGAGCGCATGGGGCACTGGATCGCCGATCGACTCAACCGGATGGACGGGCCGGTGCGCTTCTTCCTGCCCGAGGGCGGCGTCTCCGCGCTCGACGCGCGAGGACAGCCATTCTGGGATCCGGATGCCGATGCGGCGCTGTTCCGCACGCTGGAGCGCAACGTGCGGCAGACCGCCAACCGTCAGCTTATCCGCGTTCCCAAGAACATCAATGACCCCGAGTTCGCCTCCACCATTGTCAGCGCGTTCCGAACATTGTTCGGCCGCATTGGGGCGCGCCGGAGACTAGCGAGGTGACCGATGGCACGGTTTGAACGCGCTGCACTGTTGAAGCGCTTCCGCGACATGGCAAGGCGCGGCGAGCCGATCGTCGGCGGCGGCGCCGGCACCGGCCTTTCGGCCAAATGCGAGGAGGCTGGCGGTGTCGACCTCATCGTCATCTACAATTCCGGCCGCTACCGCATGGCTGGCCGAGGCTCACTCGCGGGATTGATGGCTTACGGCGACGCCAACGCCATCGTGCTGGAGATGGCCGGCGAAGTGCTGCCCGTCGTCTCCAGGACGCCAGTGCTCGCCGGCGTCAATGGCACGGATCCGTTCCGCGACATGGATCTTTTCCTGGACCAATTGAAAGCGCTCGGCTTCGCCGGCGTGCAGAACTTTCCGACCGTCGGCCTTATCGACGGCGTGTTCCGCGCCAATCTCGAAGAGACCGGCATGTCCTATGCGCTCGAGATCGACATGATCGCAAAGGCGCGCGAGAAGGACCTGCTGACGACGCCCTACGTCTTTAGCGAGAAGGAAGCTGCCGCGATGGCGATCGCGGGCGCGGATATCATCGTCTGTCATCTGGGCCTGACGACCGGGGGCACCATCGGCGCGCAGACAGCGCTCAAGCTGACGGATTGCCCAGCGCACATCGACACCTGGGCCTCTGCCGCACTCGGCGTCAATCCGGACATTCTGGTGCTCGCTCATGGCGGACCGATCTCCGATCCGGACGATGCCGATTTCATCATGAGGAACACACGCAATTGCCACGGCTTCTACGGCGCCTCCTCGATGGAACGGCTTCCGGTCGAGCGGGCACTGACGGATCAGGTTCGCAAATTCAAGACTATCGGCGCGCGATAACGCCGAAAGGTCGAGGGAGAGAAACATGTCAGGGACTCTGGTCGGTGAATTGATCCTCTGGCTGATCGTCGCCGTCGTGGTGATCGTGGTCGGCGTCTACATCGTGAACTGGCTCTATCACCGCTCGTCCAAGGAGACCTCATTCGTCCGGACCGGCCTGCTCGGCGAGCGCGTCGTGATCAACGGCGGCGCCTTCGTGCTGCCGTTCATCCACGACTACACGCCGGTCAACATGAACGTGCAGCCGATGGGCATCGTTCGCTCCCGCCAGGACGCCGTAATCACCCGTGACCGCATGCGCGTCGACATCGAGGCCGATTTTTATGTCCGCGTGCAGGCGACCCGCGAAGCCGTGTCTATCGCGGCCGCCACGCTCGGCCGCCGCACCATGGAGCCCGAACAGCTCCACGCCCTCCTCGCCGGCAAATTCATCTCCGCCATTCGTTCCGTTGCCTCGGAGATGACCCTCGAGCAGATGCACGAACAGCGCGGCGAGTACGTCGCCCGCCTCAAGGCAAACGCGGCAGAGGCCCTCGCCCAGAACGGACTCGAGCTGGAGTCAGTCGCGATCACCGATCTGGACCAGACCGATCTCGAATTCTTCAACCCCTCGAACCGCTTCGACGCCGAAGGTCTGACCCGCCTGATGGAGGACATCGAGGCCAAGCGCAAGCTGCGCAACGACATCGAGCAAGATTCGATGATCAAGATCCGCTCTCGCAACCTGGAGGCCGAGCGGCAGGCTCTCGAGATCGAACGCGAAAGCGAGACGGCGCGCCTCGAACAGGAACGTGACATCGAGATGCGCCGCGCCCTGCAACGCACCGAGGTCGCGCGCGAGCGGGCCCTGCGCGAGACCGAAGCGGAACAAGCGCAGATTTCCGCCCGTGAAACCATCGAGAAGGCGCGAATCGCCAACGACCAGGCGATCGCCGAAGCCCGCATCGCCTCGGAGCGTGAGACCCGTCAGCGGGAGATCGAGCGCACCCGCACCATCGAGGAGAAGGAGCTGCTCGCACGGGAGGAAATCGAGAAGACCCGGATCGCCAACCAGCGTTCGATCGATACCAACCGCATCGCCTCCGAGCGCGAGGTGCGCCAGCGCGAAATCGAGCGGATGCAGACCATCGAGGAAGCTGAGATCACCGCCCGCGAGGCGATCGAGAAAGCGCGTATCCAGCAGGACCGCGTCGTGACGGACGCCCGCATCGCCAACGAAGAGGAGACCCGGCGCCGCGAGATCGACCGGACCCGCGCTGTGGACGAAGCCGAGATCGCTGCCCGCGAGACGACCGAGAAGGCCCGCATCGCCCAGACCATGATTGTCAATGTCGAGCGCATCGCATCCGATGAGCGCACCCGTGCGCTGGAGATCCAGCAGGTGCGTAACATCCAGGAAGCCGAGATTGAGGCGCAGCGTGCGGTCGAGGCGGCGCGCATCGACCGCGAGCATAGGCTCGCCGTCGAGCGCATCGCGGCCGAGCAGAATACCCGGCAGTTGGAGATCGAACGCAATCAGACGCTGGAAGTCGCAGAGGTCACGGCACGCGAGGCCACGGAAGCTGCCCGCATCACCCAACAAGAACGCGTTCGGTCGCTGGAAATCGCCCGCAACCGCGCCGTCGAGGAAGCCGACATCGCCTCACGCGAAGCCATCGAAGCCGCGCGGATCGCGCAGGAGAAGTCTGTTGCAGCCGAGCGTATTCAGGCCGAGCGTGACACACGCGCGCTCGAGATCGAGCGCACAGCCGTGCTCGAGGCGGCCGAGCTGAAGCGGCGCGACACCATCGAGCGGCAGCGCATCGGCGTCGATCTCGCGCTCGAAACCGAGCGCATCACGTCCTCCAGGAAGCGCGAAGTCCTCAACATCGAGCACAAGAAGGCGATCGAGATCGCGGATGAGGACCGGGTCATCGCGCTCTCGACCAAGAAGTCCGAGCGCATCGACGCCGACCGCCAGGTCAGGCAGGCCGAGATTGTCGCGCGCAAGGAGGTCGAGACCACGGACGTCTCGCGCGAGCATGCGCTGGAGGCGGCGCGGATCGAACGTCGCCGTTCGATCGAACAGCTCGAAGTCGCTCGCGTCCAGTCGCTGCAGGAAGCCGAGATTGCCGCGCGTGAAGAGGTCGAGCGCACCCGCATTGCCTCCGATCGCGGCCTCGACGAGGCCCGCATCGGCCGCGAGCGCGAGCTGCGCAAGCTTGAAATCAATCGTGAGAAGGAGGTCGAGACCGTTCTGATGGAGAAGGCGATTGCCATCCACCTGAAGTCGTTGGAGGAATCCGCGGCCAAGACCTCGGCCGAGGAGGCGCGGGTGCGTGCCACTGAGGCTACCGAGCGCGTCATTACCGCGCGCGAGAGCGAGATCGCGAAGCGTCGCAAGACCGTGGAGATCCTGATCGCCGAGAAGCAGGCCGAGGAGACGCGAATTGCCGCGGAAGCGGAACGGATCCGCGCCGCGGTCGAGGCCGAGGCGCAGCGTATGCTCAACGAGGCCGAGAACGTGCTGACGGACCAGGCGCGCTACTCGCTGTTCCGTAGAAAGCTGCTCGACCGCATCGAGGGCATCGTCCGTGAGAGCGTCAAGCCGATGGAGAAGATCGAGGGCATCCGCATCCTCCAGGTCGACGGCCTCAACGGCAACGGCCATGGCGGCAATGGCGGCCGGAGCGCGACCGACGAGGTGATCGACTCGGCGCTGCGCTATCGCGTCCAGGCGCCGCTGATCGACTCGCTTCTTGCGGACATCGGCGTCGAAGGCGGCAGCCTCGCCAAGATGCCAGGCCTGATCCGAGAAGCTCGCGACATGCAGGGCATCAAGGACTCCGCGCGCAAGGGCGGCGGCGGCGAGAATCCAACCGCTGCGCCCTCGCCTTCGTCCGACGGCGAGCCGACCGCCGAGCGCAGCCCTCGGAAGAAGAGCTGAGGTCGCCCCATGGCCCGGGTCTATGTCTCAACCGTCGTCAACGCACGCAACGATCGCGTCTGGGCGCGGGTACGCGACTTCAACGGTCTGCCGAACTGGCATCCCGCGATTGCGGAAAGCCGCATCGAGGGCGGCGAGCCCTCCGACAAGATCGGCTGCGTCAGGGATTTTCGCCTGCGCAACGGCGATCGTATCCGGGAAAGGCTGCTCGGCCTGTCCGATTACGACATGTTCTGCACCTACTCGATCCTCGAATCCCCGATGGGGGTCGAGGACTACGTCGCGACGCTTCGGCTGACGCCGGTCACGGATGGCGACCAGACCTTCATGGAATGGACCGCCGAGTTCGACTGCGCACCCGAGCGGGAGGCGGAGCTCGTCGCGAATATCGGCGGCGGCGTGTTCCAGGGCGGCTTCGACGCCCTCAAGCGCCAGTTCGGAGGCTGAGCGCCGTGCCGCATATCGTCAAGAGCACGATCCTGGATGCGCCGACCGGCTCCGTGTGGGCCGTGCTGCGCGACTTCAACGGGCACGATCGCTGGCATCCGGCGGTCGCGACCTCCACGATCGAGCGCGCGCAGGCTTCGGACAAGATCGGTTGTGTCAGGCGCTTCAAGCTGCAGGACGGCTCGGAGCTGCGCGAGCAATTGCTGACGCTGTCGGATCTGGAGCAGACCTTCAGCTATTGCATGCTCGATACGCCGGTCCCGATGTTCAACTACGTGGCCCACGTCCGCCTGCTGCCCGTCACGGACGGCGACCGCACCTTCTGGCACTGGGAATCCCGCTTCTCGACACGGCCGGGGGACAAGGACCGGATCACCCACATGGTCGCGGAAGACATCTACCAGGCGGGATTCGACGCGATCCGCCGGCACCTCAAGGAGGCTGTGTCAACATGACTGTGACGGTGAAGACCTTCACGAGTTCGAGCGAGGCCGCCGCTGCGCTGTCGTCCGATCGCAACGCACGCTATCTCGGCGGCGGCACGCTGGTGATGCGCGCACTGAACGAAGGCGACATCTCGATCTCGACCGTCGTGCGCGCCAATGACCATGCCTTGACGCGCATCGACCCCTCCGGCCCGCGGATCACCCTAGGTGCTGGTGTAACTTTCGCCCGGATTCTGGGCGAGCGCGACCTTGCTTTCCTGCACGCCCCTGCCCGTTCGATCGGTGGCCCGGCGGTGCGCAACATGGGTACGGTGGGCGGCAATCTGTTCGCGCCCAACCCCTATGGCGATTTCACCGTCGCCCTGCTTGCGCTCGATGCCACGGTGGCCCTGCAAGGCGGCTTTGGATCGCGCGACATTCCAATTGAGGAGTTTTTGCAGTCGCGCGAAAGGCAGGCGGGTGCGCTCGTGCTGTCGGTGTCGTGCACGCGACCGACAAACGCGGATGCTTTTCGCTACCGCAAGATCGCACGGATCAAGCCCAAGGGCGGCTCGGTCATCACGCTCGCCGCACATCTGCCTATCAGTGGCGGACGGATCGCCGGGGCGCGAATTGCATTGGGATCGATGGCGCCGACGCAAATACGTGCGCGGGCGGCCGAACGCGCCCTGGAAGGCCGCGCGCTCGATGCCGCGACCGTCGCGGCCGCAGCCTCTGCAGCCGCGGAAGGAACATCGCCGTCCGACAACGCGCTCGGCAGCGCCTGGTACCGCCGCGAGATCGTCGGCGTCCATCTGCGTCGTCTTCTTTTGGGTCAGGAATAGATCGTATGGCCAAGACTGCTCTGCAATTCCGCCACAACGGCAGCGATGTCGCCATTTTCGTTGATGGTGGCACCAACCTCCTCGTCGCGCTTCGCGAATTGATCGGCGACATGACGCCGAAGTTCGGCTGCGGCCAAGGGGGCTGCGGCACCTGCAGTGTCCTGATCGACGGCGAACTCCATCTCTCCTGTCTGACGCTGGCCGAGACCGTTGCCGGCCGCTCCGTCGAGACGCTGGATAGCCTGAAGCAGGGACCGAACCTCCATCCGCTGCAGCGCGCCTTCGCCGAGAATTTTGCTGCCCAGTGCGGCTATTGCACGCCGGGCATGCTGATGGCTGCCAAGGCATTGCTTGATCGCAATCCCTCGCCGAGCCGCGCCGAGATCGTCGAGGCGATCTCCGGCAACATCTGCCGGTGCACCGGCTACGAGCCGATCATCAACGCCATCCTCGCCGCCTCCGGTGGCCGGGTGAGCGCCTGAAGGACCAGATCATGCTGGAACTGCGCAAAGACATTTTCGCCGACGAGCGCGACGACAATCTCAACGAGATCGGCAAGGGCACGCAGCGCCAGGACATGCTCGGCCATGTCACGGGGACGTCGAGCTATTTCAACGACCACAAGCTCCAGGGCATGCTGCACCTGAAAGTCGTTCGCTCGACCCATTCGCATGCGAGGATCCGGCGGATCGACACCACGGACGCCGAGCGCTCATCCGGCGTGCGCCGGATCATCCGCGGCTCCGACGTACCCCGCAACCTCAATACGCTTTTGAGTCTGATCAATTTCGGCAGGGACGACGAGCCGTCGCTGGCCGTCGACAAGGTCCGCTACAAGGGGGAGCCGATCCTGGCCATCGTCGCCGACAGCGAGCGCGAGGCCTTTGAAGCTATCTCGAAAGTCCGCATCGACTACGAGCCGTTGCCGACCGTGTTCGACGTTGAAGATGCGCTGAAGGCCGGCGCGCCCGTCGTCAACGACACCTATCCGAAGAATGCCTTCATTTATCACGACACATACGACCACCAAAAACTCCGCTTCGGCGACGCCGATGCCGCGCTCGCGACCGCCGATCACGTGCTCGAGCAGCGCTACCAGATGTCGCCTATCGAGCACGCGCCGACCGAAACCAACGGCTCGATCGCGGCGCCCGACACCAACGGCCGCTATGTCGTCTATACCTCGACGCAGGCGTTGTTCTTCTCGGTCGACACCTGCGCCAAGATTCTCGATGTCCCCTCGAACACCTTCCATTTCATTGGCGGCACCGTCGGCGGCGGCTTTGGCGGCAAGGTGGACACGCTGACCGAACCTTTGTGCATCCTGGGTGCGATGCTGACCGGACGTCCGGTACGCTACGTGTTCGGACGCGAAGAAGAGATGCAGTACGGCCCGCCGCGGGGCGCCGAGCGCATCTACATCAAGGACGGCGTGATGCGCGACGGCCGCGTCGTCGCGCGGAAAGTCCGCGCATATTTCGACAGCGGCGCATATACGCGGCTCTCGAGCTATGCAGCGGTGAAATGCGCGGCCCACCTGCCGGGACCCTACACCATCCCGAACGTCTATGGCGACGTCTACTGCGTCTTCACCAACCGCACGCCGGCAACCGCGATGCGCGGCTTCGGCGTCACCGCAATGGATTTTGCGATCGAGTGCCAGATGGACAAGCTCGCGAACCTCGTCGGCATGGATCCGATGGAATTCCGCATTCTCAATGCCTATCGCGACGGCGACATGAAGGCACACCGGCGCGAGGCCAAGAACACGGCGCTGATCGAGTGCGTCCAGGTCGCCGCCGAAAAGGCCAAATGGCCGATCCGCGACGAGTTCAAGCGCGCCTCCTCCCGCAAAGACGGCGGCGGCAGCCGCGCCGCCGTCCCGCGGACGCCGACTGACACCCGCGGAGGTACAACTGCGCCAACGCAGCAGCGCACGACTTATGATCGCCAGCCGACGACCGCCTTGCGCGAACCACCGCGTGAGCCCCCGCCGCCCCCCCCACAGCCACCGCGACCGGCAGCGCCCTCGCATGGGGCGGGCCGATTCTCATCCGTGTTCGGCACCAGGAGGCGTTGAGATGACCCGACATCGCGGACGCGGCATCGCGTCGGTCAATTATCCCATCGGCATGAACCTCGGCGGCGATCCCAGCCAAGCCCTGGTTCACTCCAATCCGAGCGGTAAATTCACCGTGGCGCTTTCCTCGATCGATCTCGGCCAAGGCATGAAGTCGGTCACGCGGCAGATCTGCGCAGAGACGCTCGGCGTACCCGTCGAGGACGTCTACGTCGACACCGCCGATTCCGACACCGGTCCGCATTGCATGGGCTCGTTCGCTTCGCGCGGCACCCATCGCGTCGGCAATGCCGTGATGGCGGCAGCGCGCGAGGCGCGCGGCGTGATGATGGAGGCCGCCGCAGAGGAACTCGAGGTCAACGCCGCCGATCTCGAAACCGACGGCCGGGGGAACATCCACGTCAAGGGCGCGCCGCACCGCTCGATCTCCACCAAGGACGTCGCCATCGCGGCGCAGTTCAAGCAGGGCAAGACCATCTCTGGCCGTGGCATCTTCCTGGTTCCTCTGTCCAATGTCGATCCGGAAACCGGCGAGATGTCGCCGGCGACCTGCTACGCCCATGCCTGTCTTGTCGCCGAGGTCGAGGTCGACGACGAGACCGGCGAGGTCACGATGATCCGCATGGACTCTGCCTACGAGCTCGGCCGCGCGCTCAACCCGCGCCTGGTCGAGCAACAGCTCGTCGGCGGCGCCTGGATGGGTGTCAGTCACGCGCTCTACGAGACTCCCGAACCGTATTATCCAGACCCTGTCCACGGACCTCGCGACTTCGTCGAATATATCATGCCCGGTCCTGGCGACATCTGCCCGCACGACATCGCCGTGTTGGAACGCCCCGCTCCCGATGGCCCCTTCGGCGCCAAAGGCCCCGGGGAAATGTGCGCGAATCCGGTATTGCCGGCCGTTGCGAACGCCATCTTCAACGCCGTCGGCGTTCGCATCGACGATCTGCCGATTAGGCCGGAGAAGGTGCTGCGCGCGATCAAGGCCGAGGGCGGCGCGCGCCCTCAGGCGCGGCGCTGAGGTCGCGATGGCCGTCCGCAGCAACATCGTCGGCATCGACAGCCCCGAGGCACTGGAGAAGGCGCTTCGGGCCGCCTATTACCTCGCCGACGAGGGGCTGGCGACCGCGGCCTATCTCGGGCTGGCACTGGGCAAACCATTGCTGGTCGAGGGTGCGCCGGGCGTCGGCAAGACCGAAGCCGCCAAAGCCATCGCCGCCGTCCTCGGCCGCCGCCTGATCCGCCTGCAATGCTACGAAGGCATCGACGCATCCGCAGCACTCTACGAATGGAACTATCCGCGCCAGATGCTCGCCATCCGCCAGGCCGGCGATGAGAGCATCGACATCTACGGCGAAACCTTTCTGATCGAGCGACCGATGCTGGCGACACTGCGCGCGCCTGACTCGACTGTGCTGCTGATCGACGAAATCGATCGCGCCGACCAGGAATTCGAAGCCTTCCTGCTCGAGTTTCTGTCCGACTTTCAGATCTCGATCCCGGAGCGCGGCACGGTGCGCGCTTCTGAGCGCCCGGTCGTCGTCCTCACCTCAAACCGCACGCGGGATCTTCATGAAGCGTTGCGGAGGCGGTGCGTCTATCACTGGATCGACTATCCCTCGGCGGAGCGCGAAGCCCGCATCGTGATGATGCGGGCCTCCAGCGTCGCCGAGGGGACCGCGCGGGCCGTCGTCGCCGCCGTCGAGAAGCTGCGACGCGAGCCGCTCAGCAAGGCGCCCGGGATCGCCGAGGCCGTTGACTGGGCTGAGGCCGCCACGCTGCTGCACAAGGGCGGCGCACGGTGGCCCGATGCCTTCAGGCGCTCGATTGGCGTTGCCCTGAAAGACGAGGAGGATCTGCACTTCATTTCGCCGCGCCTCGACGCCCTGCTGGCGGAGGCCTCTGCATGAGCGCCGAACCCGAACTGCCGCGCGCTGCGCGTGTTTTCATCTCGTTCGTCAGCTTGTTGCGAACGAACAGGTTTGCCGTCGCACCGGAACAGACGACCTCGTTCCTCGCCGCGATCCAGTTGCTCGGTCCCCGCAGCCTGGAAGACATTCGGCAGGCGGCCCTTGCAACACTGGCCCCTCCACCGGAGCGTCGCGCAACGTTCGACCGGCTGTTCGATCTGCACTTTCGCGGAAACGAGGCAATCGAGCGCGTCGATGACGGCGAGGACGACGAGACAGTTCGGCTCCAAGAGGAGGCCCGTGGAAACGACGAGCCACTGTTGTCGGACGAAGCCAATGAGTCCGGTCTCGCAGCTGCGCGCGCCGAAGCGCTGGTCGAGCGCCGCTTTGCGCAGCTCTCGACCACCGATGCGCTGCGCCGGCTGTCCCGCGAGGCGCCCAGGCGCCTGCCGAAGCGGCGCGGCCATCGCCGCATGCGGGCTCGCAGCGGACCCTACGCGGATTTGCGCCGCACCTTACGCGACTCCATTAGCAGCGACGGCGAAATCCTCCGGCTGGGACGTTTGAAGCGGCGGCACCGCCCACGCAAGGTGTTGCTTCTGATTGACGTCTCCGGCTCGATGAAGACGCGCACCGAAGAGAATATGAAGTTCGCGCACACGCTGGTGCAGGCGGCACCCAATGTCGAGGTCTTCACCTTCGGCACGCGGCTGACCCGCATCACCCGCCCGTTGCGTCTCAAGCGCCGCGAGCAGGCGCTCAAGGCCGCGGCCTATGTGGTCAGCGACTGGGACGGCGGCACCCGGATCGGCGAGGCGCTTCAGGCCTTTCTCGCCGTGCCCCGCTTTGGCGGATACGCGCGAGGAGCTGCCGTGATCATTATTTCCGACTGCCTGGAGCGGGGCGAACCCGACGCGCTGCGCGATGCGGTCGCGAAACTATCGCGCCGTGCGTGGCGCGTGAGCTGGCTGACGCCGCTCGCGGCCGGTTCCGGCTTTCGGCCGCAGACCGAAGCGCTGGTCGCGATCGAGCGCTTCGTCGACGACCTGGTCGATGGTGGATCGAGCGCGTCGATCGTCGCGCATGTGCTGGCGCTGGGACAGAGGAGAGTTGCGTGACGGATATCGTCGATGGGCACCATCATATCTGGCGCCAGGCTGACCTGCCCTGGCTGGTCGGTCCGATGCAGCCGCGCATCTTCGGTCCATACGAGCCGATCCGGCGCGATTACCCGATCGGGGAATATCTCCGCGACCTCGAAGGCAGCGGCGTCACCCGCTCAGTCTATGTCCAGACCAACTGGGCCAATGACCGCTTCGAGGAAGAGGCCGCCTGGGTGCAGCAGACCGCCGAGGAGCACGGCTGGCCGCATGCCATCGTAGCTTACGCCGACTTTTCAGTGGATGACGTGCGTCCACAGCTCGATCGCCTGAAGCGCTATGCCCTCGTACGCGGCGTTCGCATGCAACTGCATTGGCACGAGAACCCGCTTTATCGCTTCGCCGCGCGGCCGGATCTCTGCACCGATCCCGTGATCCAGCGCAACATCGCCCGCCTTGCGGATTATGGCTGGAGCTTTGACCTTCAGGTGTTCACGCCGCAGATTCCGGACGCCGCGCGCCTTGTGGAATCTTGCCCGAAGGTGACCTTTATCCTCCAGCACGCCGGCATGCTGGAGGACCTTTCACCCCCAGGCCGCGCTGCGTGGCGCGCCGGCATGGCCCGCCTCGCCGCATGCCCGAACATCGTGTCGAAACTGTCGGGGCTCGGAACCTTCATCCACCGCAACGACCCCGCGCATATCGCGTCCGTCCTGACCGATACGATTGCGATCTTCGGCGCCGAACGCTGCCTGTTCGGCTCGAATTTTCCGATCGAGAAATTGTGGACCAACTACCGCGAGTTGATTGATGCATTCCGTGTCGCCGCGGCGCCGCTACGCGATGATCAGCGCGAAGCCGTTTTCAGAACCACTGCCATGCGCGTCTATCGGCTCTGAGCGCCGAGGAAACAACGAGAACGGACACAGGGAGGGACGGAATGCCGCTGGAGATCAAGATTCTGGACTATGGCGATATTGAGCTGGAATCGAGCTTTTTGGTTCTCGGCCGCGATTGCGGCCGCACCCGCCGCGTCCTCACCCTCGGTTTCCTGATCCTCGGCGGCAAGTATCCGGTGGTGGTCGATACGGGTTACCGCTCCAACCAGATCATGGAAACGCTGGGCATGCGCGGCCTGCAGTATCACGAGCACATGATCGAAAACCAGCTTGCACGGCACGGCGTGCGGATGGGCGATGTGCGCTTCGTCTGCCACACCCATCTGCACATCGACCACGCCGGCAAGGACGATCTGTTTCCGATGAACACGACTGTCGTCCTCAACCGTCGGGAGCTTGAATACTCCGTGTCCGGCCTGATGCATCCGCAATATCCGGCGCCGGATATTAAGCATCTGATCGACCGTCTGCACACCAAGAGTGCCCTGCGCTTTCTCGACCTTGAGATCACAGGTCCCATCGAGCTGATGCCGGGCGTCTACTGCGACGCTGCGAATGCGCATACCGAGGGCTCGATGAACATCATCGTCGAAACCGCCGACGGCATCGCCACAATTTGCGGCGACGTCATCTATGATTTCAACGACCAGATCGTAACGCCCTTCAACGAGATCCACGACTGGGAGCCGCGCACCACCGGCAATCACGGCACCACCAAGCGCGCCGAGAAGGCCGCCATCAAGAAGCTGCTCAGCAATTCGCGATATCTGCTGCCGGTCCATGACCGTCCCGCCAAGATCGAAGGTGGCAACGTCGTCGGCCGACTCCACGACCAGGTGCCTGGGCCGGTCGTGCAGTCCCTGCCCCAGCGCAACTGGTTTCCAGCCTAGACGCCAGAGGATGGATGATGACGCACGTCACCTTACGCTCCGAATTCGAGACCCTGATTGACCCCTACGCACCAGTCGCGCAGATCGGCACCGGTTTTGACTTCACGGAGGGACCGATCTGGCATCCAGTCGATCATTATCTGCTGTTCTCGGACATGCCGGCCGACGTGCGTCGGCGCTGGGATGCGCGGCGAGGCGTCGCCGAGGTCAAGCGTCCCTCGAACAAATGCAACGGCATGACCTATGACGCCGAACTCAATTTGATCGTTTGCGAGCACGCGACGTCGTCATTGATCCGCGAGCGGCCGGATGGGCGGCGCGAGGTGCTGGCCTCGCACTTTGGGGGACAGGAGCTCAACAGTCCCAATGACGTCTGCGTGCACTCCTCGGGCGCGATCTATTTCTCGGATCCCTGGTATGGCCGCATGCCGGTCTATGGCGTCGAGCGGCCAAGGCAGCTCGGTTTCCAGGGCGTTTATCGCGTGGTGCCCGGCGCCGAGCCGAAGCTCGTCGTGGACCGCAATCTGTTCGACCAGCCGAACGGGCTGTGCTTCTCGCCCGACGAGAAACTGCTCTATGTCAACGACACCGTACAGGCACTGATCCGCGTATTCGATGTCAACGGCGACGGCTCGCTGTCGAGTGCGCGTGTGTTCGCGAGCGGCATCCGCTCCGAGCTCGAGCCCGGCTTGCCCGACGGCATGAAGTGCGACCAGCACGGCAACATCTGGGTCACGGCACCCGGCGGCGTGTGGGTCTATTCGCCGCGCAGCGAGCTGCTCGGCAAGCTCCGCCTGCCCGAGCTTGTCGCCAACCTTACCTGGGGCGGGCCGGATTTCCGCACGCTGTACCTGACTTCGACGCACTCGGTCTATGCCATTCCCACCAAGGTCGGACCGCGCCACGAGCCCTATATGAGCGGCAAGCGAGGCGGCGGCACAGCGGCGGCCGGCTCTGCTTCCGCTGCACCCGTCCTCGCCGACGGCGAGATGCAGCTCGACCCGCGACGCTGCGCCATGATCATCCAGGACCTCCAGAACGACGTCATCATGGACGGTGGCGCCTTTGCCGATTCCGGCGCGCCCGGGCATGCGCGCCAGCAGCATGTCGTCGAGAACGTCCGCCGCGTGGCCGAAACCGCGCGGGCGCGCGGCGTCGCCGTCATCCATGTCTGGTTCGTCGTTGAGCCCGGCGCGCCCGGCGTGACTCTGAATGCGCCACTGTTCGAGGGTCTCGTCGACAGCAAGGCGATGGTGCGCGGAAGCTGGGGCGCGGCACCGGTTTCAGGTCTCGAACCACGGCCCGGCGATTTCGTGGTCGAGAAGGTGCGAATGAGCGCCTGGGAAGGCACGAAGCTCGAAACGATCCTGAGAGCCACCGGTCGCGACATGATCATCAACACCGGCGCCTGGACCAACATGTCGGTCGAGCACACGGCGCGGACCGGTGCCGACAAGGGCTACTTCATGATCGTTCCTGAGGATTGCTGCTCGACCATGAACGCCGATTGGCACGCCGCGTCGATCAACTTCGCCATGCAGAACGTCGCCGTCGTGACCAGGGCCGATGCGGTCATCAAAGCGCTGGGATGAGCGGTGGCGAAGCTCCTGCACCTGTCCTGCTCGCCCCGCGACGACTCCTGGTCAAGCGCCGGCGCCCGCGTTTTCCTCGATGGCTTTCGCCAAGCTCGGCCCGATTGGGACGTGGACGTCATGGATCTCTGGCGCGAGCGCCTGCCGGAGTTTTCAGGCCCCATTGTCGAGGCCAAATATGCACGGATGAAGGCGCAGGCCTTTAACGACGCGCAGCGGGACAGCTTCGCGGAGGCCGAGCGGATGGCGGTGCGCTTGGCGCTTGCCGAGCGGGTGTTGATTTCCACGCCCATGTGGAATTTCGGCATTCCCTATAAGCTCAAGCAATGGTTCGACGTCATCGTCCAGCCCGGGCTCACCTTCCGGTTCGATCCGTCGCTGGGATATGTCCCGTTGCTGAAGGACCGGCCGACCATCGTCATCATTGCCAGTGGCAGCGATTTCGCCACTGGAATGAACCGCGGGCGCATCGACATGGCAACACCTTACCTGCGCGAAATTTTGCGTTTTGTCGGGATCAACAATGTCCGTTTCATTCCAATCGGACCAACCACCGGACCGCAACAGCCGATCGAGGCGGCCCGCGAACGCGCCCACCAACGTCTGGCCGCAATGGCCGCGAGCTTCTGATGCGCTCCGCAGGCGACTCAAAGGTTACGGCAGATTGTCCCGCAGAAAAATGTCGATGCGGATGCGCTCCTGGTCGGGGCTGATGGGCTCACCCGAACAATGCGCGAGCAGGACTCGCGCCGCAGACCGTGCCTCGTGGCCGGGATCCTGGTTGATGATAGCATCGAGCGCGCCGCGGACCAGGAAACGCCGTGTGTATTGAGTCAGCTCATGGGCAATCCAGACCACCTCGCGCGCGCGTCCCGAGGCCTCGAGCGCATCGGCGATGCCACGGTTGCCGGCGCCGCAGCAGTATATGCCGCGCAGATCGGGCTGGCGCGCGAGCAGTGCCGCAGTGAGCTCCCGCGTGCGCTCGCTGTCGTCGCGGCCCTCGATCACCGGCAGCGCGAGCAGGTTCGGATACTCGCTGGACAGGATCTGGTGGAAGCCGAATTGCCGCTCGGTGTGATCGCGCAGCGACAACGATCCCGCGATCACGGCCACCGTCCCCTCGCGACCAGTGAGGAACCGTCCCATCAGCGTTGCAGCGGTGCGGCCTGCCGCCGGGTTGTCGATGCCGACATAGTGCAGCCGGCGCGAGCTCGGCGCGTCCGACACAAGGGTCACCACAGCGACCCCGCGCGTGGTGAGTTCGTCGATCGCGGCGCGCACCCTGGGATGATCGAGCGCGATGACGGCGACGCCCTGATACACCGGCGAGAGATTTTCCAGTGCGGCAGCGAGTACGTCCGGATCGAACACGTCGACATGCAGGATATCAATGAAGCCGCGCTGGCCGGCGAGCCAGTCCGCGGTGCGCTGGACCTGCTCGGTCAGGTTGGTCATGAAGCTGTTGCTACCCGTCGGCAGCACAAAGGCAAAGCGGAACGTCTGCCCGCGGGCAAGCCGCGCGGCCGCGACGTCGGCTCGATAGCCGAGTTTTGCCACCGCGGCCTCGACCCGCGCGACGGTCTTGGCGCGCACGCCCTCGCGCCGGTTGACGACGCGGTCGACGGTGGCGAGCGAAACACCCGCCGTGCGCGCGACGTCCTCGAGCGTGGCACGAAGCACCGGCTGGGTCGCACCAGCATTCATTCGCGCGCCGCCCACAGCATGCCGCGGATCATCAACGTACGGATCTCCGGTACGTCGAGCTCGTAAGCGCGGTGGCCGAGCGAGGAATAGAACACCCTGCCCGCGCCGTATCGCTTCTTCCAGACCACGGGCATCACCACGCCCTCGATCCAGGGTGCGTGCTCGCCGGTGAAGGTCGTCGTCGCCAACACCTCGTTGGCGGGGTCGACATGCATGTAGTACTGCTCGGAACGATGCTCGAAACTCTTCAGGCCCTTCATGATGGGATCATCCGGCTTCGTCAAGTCGACCTTGTAGTCGATGATGTTGCCGGGATGCGCAACCCACTGCCCGCCGCACAGGAATTGGTAGTCGACAGAATCGCGGAAAGCGTCGCCCATGCCGCCATGATGGCCGGCGAGCCCGACGCCGCTACGGACCGCAGCGCAGAGATTGAGCGCTTCCGCCTTCTCGATCTTCGACATGGTGTAGATCGGGATGATCAGTGACAGGTCGTGAATCGCGGGATCGGCGAACGCGGCGGTGGTGGTTTCGATCCGCACCTCGAAGCCTTCAGCCTTCAGCCAGCCCCGGATCATCGAAGCACAGAGATCGGGATCGTGCCCCGGCCAACCGCCCCATACAATCATTGCCTTGCGCATGGTCATTCCCTCAGTCGATCTGTCCGGTTTCACGCCCGGCCGGCAGCATCGCCGGCCGTTCGACGCAGCTCTCGATCTTGACGCGTCGCCCTTCGTCGGCAGAGGTCTGGAACGCTTCCATCACCTCCAGCACGTGGAACGCGAGCGCACCGCTGGCACGATGCGGCCGGTTGTTCAGGATCGCGGAGGCCATGTCGGCGACACCGATGGAACGGAACTCGCCGTCGACATGACCGTGGGTCAGCGGCACCGGCTCCCACTCGCCGCCGGTCTTCGCGACCTGCACCTCGCCGCCGAAGCGGTTCGGGTCCGGTACCAGCATGCTGCCCTTGTCGCCATAGATCTCGATCGGCGCATGTCGGTGCTTGGGCACATCAAAGCTCATCGCGATCGAGACGACCGCCCCGCTCTCGAATTCGAGCGTGCCGGCGACATGGGTCGAAACTTCGACCGGGATCAGCGTTCCGTTCATCGGCTGGCTGGTGACCAACCGCTCGGATTTCGGACGCGCCGTCGAGCCCATCACGCTCGCCACCGGGCCGAGCAACTGCACGAGATCGGTGATGTAGTACGGGCCCATGTCAAGGATTGGCCCGCCGCCGCGCAAATAGTAGAAACCCGGCGCCGGATGCCAACACTCATGGCCGGGGCAGCCGAAGAACGCGCTACCGGCCACAGGCCTGCCGATCGCACCATCGTCGATCAACTTGCGCGCCGTCTGGTGCCCCCCGCCAAGGAACGTATCAGGCGCGCAGCCGACGCGAAGACTCTTCTGCGCGGCGAGCTCCATCACCTTGCGGGCTTCCGTGACGTTGATGCCGAGCGGCTTCTCGGAATGAACGTGCTTGCCGGCGTTCAGCACCGCGAGACTGACGTCGGTGTGGGCGAGTGGCACGGTGAGATTGATGACGATCTCAACGTCGTCCCGCTTGAGCAGTTGATCAACCCGCATCGCCGGCAGCCCGAAGGCGGCGCCTTGCCGCTCTGCGATGTCGCTGCGCATATCGGCGAGCGCCTTGATTTCCATGACCGGGAAGCGCTGGGCCGCCTTCAGATAAGCGGTGCTGATATTGCCGCAGCCGATGATGCCGATGCCGACTTTTCTCATTGTGATCTCCGTGAGGTGCCGTTCATCCCTTGACCGCGCCGGCAGTGAGGCCTGCGACGATGTGTTTCTGCGCGAGAAGGAAGATAATGATCGTCGGCAGGATGGTCAGTGTGATGAAGGCCAGGATCAGATGCCACTCGGACGAATACTCGCCCTGATAAACCATGATGCCGAGCGGCCAGGGATAGAGCGCGTCCGTGTTGAGCATCACCAGCGGCAACAGATAGGCGTTCCAGCTGTTGACGAAGGTGATGGTACCGACGGTCGCCAGGATCGGCCGCGACAACGGCAACGTCACATAGCGGAAGAATTTGATATAGCTGCAGCCGTCGACCAGCGCGGCTTCCAGCAGTTCGTACGGGATGTCCTTGAAGAAGCGCCGCAGCAGCAGCACGCTCATCGCAAGACCGAAGGCCGCCTGCGGCAGGGCAACGCCAAAATATGTATCGAGCAATCCGAGATCGCGCACCTTGATGAAGAGCGGCAGCACCGCTGTCGCCGCCGGAAACAGCAGGCCTAGCGTCAGGTAGCTCAGCAGCATCGAGCTGCCATAGAACCTGATATGGGCAAAGGTGAACGCCGCCATCGAGGCGACGATCAGGGTCAGGGCCACCGTGAGGGTCGAGATGATCAGCGAGTTGCGCAAGAGCTGCCAGTAGCGTGCCGAGAACAGAATGTCGGCATAATTCTGCCACTCCCAGTGACGTGGCAGGCCGAACGGATTGACGCGCAGTTCGCCGAGGGATTTGAAACCACCGAACAAAGTCGCAAGCAGCGGCACCATTACGATGATGGCGACGACAACGAGGAACACCAGCTTGAACAGCATTGAGGGATCGAACGGCGCGCGAATGATCCTGGCGTTACTCATCGCGCATGAACCATCGCTTGTACGTGAAGGCAAAGGTCACGCAGATCGCAAACAGGATGACGCCGATGGCGCTGCCGTAGCCGACCCGCATGCGCGAGATGCCGTTGTTGTAGAGAAAGCTCACCATCGTGTTCGAGGAGTCCGCTGGCCCCCCGCGCGTCAACGGCATGACGAGGTCGAACAGCTGCAGCGAGCCGACGATGGCGAAGAACACGGAGAGCCTTATCGTCGGATAGAGCAAGGGAATGACCACATGTCGCAAGGCTTGCGATCGGGTCGCGCCGTCGATGCGTGCCGCCTCGACCAGGCTCTTGTCGAGACTCTGGAGCGCTGCGATGAAAAGCATCATGTGGAAGCCAAAGTACTTCCAGACGATCACGATCAGCACCGCCAGCATCGCCGTATCGGTCGAAGCCAGCAGATGCGGAGGCTCGGCGCCGAAGCTGCGCCAGATCGAAGCCACAAGGCCGTAGTCGCCATCATAGACGAAGCTGAAGATCAACCCGGTCGCGATCTCCGCCAGGATATAGGGCATGAAGAACAGCATGCGCAGCGCCACCGCCCCTCGAAAGCGCTCGGCGAGCATCAAGGCCAGCGTCAGCGCAAGCGGCAGCTGGATGGCGAGCGAAACAGCGATGATCAGGCCGTTGTTACGCAGCGCGAGCCAGAAGGCGCGGGTCTCCAGCACGAAGCGGTAATTGTCCAGACCGATCCAGTGGGTCGGCCTGCCGAACCCGTTCCAATTGAAGCCCGAATACCAGGCTGCTTCGCCGATCGGCAGCACAACGAACAACGTGAACAACAGCAGCGCCGGCGGCAGGAACAGGATGAGCACCGTCAGCCTGCCGTCCCAAACCGGGCCACGGACCCTGACTTGCGGTACCATCTCGCCAGCAGCACCGATCGCCGACACGCTCGCGGTCCGCCGCGCCACCGTCAGTTGCCCTGCTTCCACGCCGCCTCGATTGCCTTGGCAGCCTCTTGCGGGCTCATGCTGCCGCCGGCGATCTCGGCCGTGACGTCGTGGCGACGCGGCCGACCGACGGACCCAGGCTCTGGTCATAGAAGTTCTGGTGGTAGTTCGAATTCGCCAGATTGGCGGCGATCAGCTTCATGAAGCTGTTGTTCAGCCCTGCGTCCGCGCCCTGCACCACCGGGATGATGAAGTTGCCGGCGGCAAGCCGCGTCTGCACCTCTTTGGAGACGAAGTATTTCAGGAAATCGACGGCTTCCTTCGGCGAGCCTTTCGTAATCAGCCAACCGGTGATGCCGCCGAGCGTATCGGTGGGCGCACCCTTGCCGCCGGTCACGACCGGGAAGTCGAACCAGCACATCTTGTCCTCGGTCAATCCGACCTTGTCGGCGGCGAGAGCGCGCTGCAGATGATAGACCGTGCTGATCGCCAGCGTCATCGCCGCCTTGCCGTCGCCGAAATAGCCGACCGCCTGCGGATTCTTGAAGCCCAGGAAGCCATTCTGGAACGGCTGGAGATCGACGAGCTGCTTGAACAGCTCGCCGGATTTCTGGAAGGTTTCCCCGGAAAAGCCGCCGTTCTCGCCGCGCAGCGCCGCATCGAACGCCGCCTTGCCGCCGATGCGCACAGCAAGATGGGTCCAGTAGAAGTGCAGTGGCCATTTATCGGCGCCGCCGACCACGATCGGGGTCACGCCGGCGGATTTCAACGCCTTCACGGCAGCAAGCAGTTCGTCCCAGCTCTTGATCCCGGCAGGATCGACCTTCCCCTTGGCCATCAGCTCCTTGTTGCAGAGGAAGCCGACCTGCGAGAGCGCCGTGGGCAGACCATAAACGCGGCCGTTGCGGGTGAAGGCGGCGAGCGCCGCCGGCGTGAGACTGTCGCTGTAGCCCTTCACAGAATCGGTGATGTCGTCGAGCACGCCGGCCTCGATCTGCGTCTTCAGGACACCGCCCGCCCAGCTGTAGATGATGTTGGGCCGGTCTTTGGATTGGAGGATGGTCGGCAGCTTGGCCTTGTAGGCCTCGTTCTCGAGGAACTGCATCTCGACCTTGACGCCCGGATGCGACCCCTCAAAGGCGCGCGCAACCTCTTCCCAGATTTTGACCTGGGCCGGGTTGGCCTCGATGTGCAGCCACTTCACCGTCGTATCGGCCGCAGCGAGTTTCGCTCCGAGCAGGCATGCGACAACGGCCAGTCCCAGTTTCCCGAGCAGTCTCTTCACATCCTCCCAACGGCTTTTATTCTCTGGTGCAATCCTGCCTTCGATTTTTGAGGTACGCAACTAAAATTCTGATCTATGCACCTCACGAAGGAGGTCGTTAAGGTGAGCGCGAGAATCGGGCGGCGCGTCGCGCTGCCCCAACGCAAATCGAGGGATATCCATGGCTGCCGTTTATTCCGACCTCGCCGGCAAGGTCGTTCTCGTCACCGGGGGCGCATCCGGAATTGGCGCTGCGATCGTGCGGCGCTTCGCACAGCAGAAATCCAATGTCGTGTTCTTCGACATCAAAGTCGACGAGGGCCAATCCCTGGCACGCGAGCTGTCGGATCAAGGTCTTAGCGCGCGTTTCATGCGTGTCGATTTGACCGATATCGCCGCGTTGCGTGCCGGTGTCGCGGAGGCGCGCAACGTGCACGGCGCGATCAACATCCTCGTCAACAATGCCGCACATGACGAGCGGCACAGCACCGAGGAAATGACACCGGAATATTGGGACAACCGTGTCGCGGTCAACTTGAAGCACCAGTTCTTTGCTGCGCAGGCCGTGTTGCCGGACATGAAGGCGGCGAATGCCGGCGCGATCATCAATTTCGGTTCGGTATCGTGGATCGCCGGACAAGGCGGCATGGCCGCCTACACCGCCAGCAAATCAGGCGTCATCGGTCTCACGCGCTCCCTGGCGCGCGATTATGGCGCCTACAACATCCGCGTGAACGCGATAGCGCCGGGATGGATCATGACCGAGCGCCAGCTCGATAAATGGATGACGCCACAGGGCGAGGTCGAGCTGATGCAACGACAATGCCTGAAGCGCAAGCTCATGCCGGACGAGATCGCGAAGTTCACCATCTTCCTCGCTTCCGACGAGGCTTCCGCCTGTACAGCCCAGCACTACATCGTCGATGGAGGCTGGGTCTGAGGCGGAGCAGGCGAGATCGTGCATTGGCGCGCCGCTACTTTGCCAGGCGGAACTTCCCGCCTTCGACCTTGATCAGGAAGGCCGAGCGCTCATCATAGCCGTTGTGATCGGCCTTGCTCATGTTCGACAGCCCATTGTTGAGATAGATGTTCTGCCCTCGCTCGAGTGCGTCCCGCAGGGCCGCGCGAAATTCGATTGTGCCAGGCTTTGCCGTCTTCAGCGCATCCGGCGAAGCTTTTCCGATCAGCGCGACGACATCCCAGAGGTGAGCAGCGAACATGTTGGGCTTTTGCCCGTTTGCCGCTTCATACGCGGTCACGAACTCCTCCGTCGAGCGACGAAACGGATCTCCCGTGGGGAGGTCGGCGGCAATGGTAAAGGCCTCGCCCGCGAATACGGCACCTTCGACGTTCGCGCCACCAAGCTTGATGAATTCCTCACTGGCCACGCCGTGAGTCTGAAATATCTTCCCGGCGTATCCGCGCTCGCGGAGCGCCTGCTGCGGCAAGACGGCCGGAGTTCCTGCGGACGCGATGAAGACGGCATCCGGATTGGTCGACATCACCTTCAGCGCCTGACCGGTGACGCTGGTGTCGGCTCGCGCATAGACTTCGTGTGTGGTTACGGTCAGCCCCAGCGCGGGCGCGAGGCGGCTCACCTCCTTGTAGTAGCCCTCGCCGTATCCATCCGAAACGCCTATATAGCCCAGCGTCTTCACGCCTGACGTCGCGATATGCTTGAGAATGGCGGCCGCCATGAGGTCGTCATTGGGAACGACCTTGAAGGCCCAGGCGCGCTTCTCATCCATCGGTTGAACGATGGCGGTAGCGGCAGCGAGCGACAGCAGCGGCGTCTTCGATTCGAGCGCGACATCCAGCATCGGCATGGTCACCGGCGTCAGAGAGGAGCCGACCAGCACATCGACCTTGTCCTGGATCACCAGCCGGCGTGCGTTCTGGACCCCTTTTGTCGAATCCGACTCGTCGTCCAGGACGATATAGGTCACTTTCTCTCCACCGATCTCTTTCGGAAGAGCTGCAACCGTCTTGAGCTGCGGTTGTCCCAGTGCGGATCCCGGGCCACTTGCCGAAATCACAATTCCAATTTTGATGTCCGCGTGAGCCGCATTTCCATAAAGGACGCATGCCACAAGAAGCGAGGCTCGCGCGAAACCGACCTTCATGTCCTGTTCCTCCCTGTCCGCTTTGACGATTCCGCCGGCTGCGTCGGCGCCCCGGCTCGAGCTTGCAGTGCTCCCCACGACACCGTCGCCGCTCAAGAGGCATGTCGTCCGACATACGCGTTTCCTCCTGCGGTCCCGAGCAACCGGGCGGGCCATGCTAAGCGGATCGCAGCAACGTGTCTGTCCCTAGCGTTAGGGACAAGTCATCGGTGCCCGAACCGGAATATTGGGGTTGGCGGACGCACCGCCGCGTTCTCGCGGCGAAATTCGCCCGAGGTTTGCCTGGTCACTCCACCCTCAAATCCAAGAGGGCGCAGGGAAGGCCGGGTGCCGGCTGGCACCCGCGGTCCGCTGCGCGAAAAGCACACGCAGGAAAACCGCACAGCAGCATACAGGTGTAGCCAATCACTCGGCCTTCCCTGCGCGATGGTTGGACGGCTTATGCCGTGCTCTCCCGGGAGCCGAGTTCTCTTTGGCCTCCCTCGCCTTCGCGAAATTCACCGGCACCGCGCCGGTTGACGCAGATGCCGCATTCGCCAGGGCTTGACCGTAGCAACGACGGCCAGGACCACACGGTTTTGCCGTACGCACGGCCCGCCATTTCGCCGCAGTTTTTCCAGCCCTGTCGACGGAGCCGGAAACTTACAGACGAGACGAAGCCTAGCAGCGCCGCTCGTCGGAACGAAGCCTTGGGCTCACGGAGAGCAATCCGCCCTGCCCTTGGCCACTCGCACCCGAACGCTGCCGCGTCCACCGCAAGCCCGGCTCGCGAACATGACGACCACAAGATCGCCCCTCAAGGATGAGCCGGGATGGCCGATACATACGTCAAAACCGAATTTCGGTAACGTGGAATATTTTTGCGGAGAGGGGTTGACGCGGTGGCGGGTGTTTTGCCCGACGGGTCAAGGCCCGACACTCCTTCCGCGACATGAGCGGGCTTGGGACCCGACTTCAACGCGCCGGCGGCATCAGCGCACGCAGGATACCTGGCTTCCAGGCCTGACGCGCGCTGTCGAAGGCGGCAAAGTCGTGATCGAACTGCCAGTAGGCCCATGACCAGCCGAGCCTATCGGCGCTTCTCGCCACGAATGACAAATATCGCTGCCGGCTGTCGGATGGCGCACGCTCGTACACTCCGAACTCGCCGACATAAACCGGGCGCTGCTCTTTCTCCGCCCAGAGGCTCATCTTCCTGAAGTCCGCGGCAGCCTTCGCTTCATCCTCCGGGCTGCCCCAGTCCAGGGGCCCGATCCGCGAAAACGTCGGAGACCACGGCGCGCCCTGATGGGTGAACCGTATCGGCGCGTAATAATGAAACGTGACGATGAGATGCCTGTCCTCTGGCGGCAGAACCAGCGCGTCGACAGGGATCTCGTCGGTGTTGAGAACGGCGGCGATGACCAGCCGTTCGGGATTGGTGCGGCGGATAATGCCGAGACATTCATTGAGGAGCGAATTCCAGCCGGCGGACGTCATTTCCCCACCAGGCTCGTTCAACACCTCGAAGACGAGTGCCGGATATTTTCCGGCATAGCGCTCGGCGATCTGCCGCCAGAACGCCTTGAGCTTCTCGGCGCATTCGGAAACGTCGCGCTGGCAAAGATGAGTATCGTGCTCGTCGACGATGGGAACGAGCTTCCTCGCGAGAACCTCCTCGATGACGGCGTCGAGCCGCCTCAGGACGATTTCGTCCATGACATTCCCCGGCCCCATGAACTTGAAGCCGAAGAAATTGATCCTGACATGCGCGAACCCGGCTTTCTTGATGGCGGTCAGATTGTCCAGGCGAAATGGCGCGTTTTGGCCGCCTTCCCAGATACCATCGTAGCCGAGAATGTTGATACCGCGACCCAGTTTTGGCATGTCACGGGCGGCGGTCTGCTCGGCCCCGTGGGCGTGGGAGAACAGCGATGCAAGGAAGAACGCCGCTACCGCGAGATTGAAGCTTCTCGACCAGCGAGCGCGCGTGGCGGTCATACCGCTTCCATTCCTAGAGCCTGGAATTCCGTCGGTCGCACCGGCCTGCACGTCGCGAAGAAAAATCCCACCAGGAGCACCGATGTGAACATCGTCGAGCGAAGGAACGTCGTCTCCGTAAAATTGGTGTGAAAGCTGAGGACGACAAATCCGATGATGAGGGCACAATGCGATCGGTCGATCGTGCGAGCGGAAATCAGATGAAGGATCTTGTGCGAAAACAGGAGGACGGTCGCAGCAAAGAGCATGTACCCCAGGAAGCCGGTTTCCATCAAGATCGCGATGTAGCCGCTGTGATAATTGTCGAGCACCCAGCCGTGATTCTGTTCGAAATAATCGTAGATCGACGGGATGGTCCAGAAGCCGTTGATGCCGAAGCCGAGCAGCGGCGCATCGTTGAAATGGCTTATCGCGTAATGCCAGATGAAGGTTCGTTCGGTGAAATCGATACTGGCATCGCCGATATGGATCGCGTCGTATCCCGTCACGTAGAAATACAGGATCAGAAGTCCGGCCAGAACGCACATGACCGACGGCAGGAGCGCATAGAGCCTCATGCAGCCGACCGACCACATCGAGGTCACGAGCATGGCGCAGGCGGCCAGGGCGACAGCGCCGGCGCCGCGCGATTCCGACGCGAGCACACATGTCGACGCCAACAGGAACACGGCGAGGAAGGCCAGCCACCCCTGCCCCGTCATCTTTTGATAGCAGGCCAAGAACATCAGATACGCGCCGACGAAGCCGAGCGTCTGCTTGGATTCGTAGACGCCCTGCCATTGACCGTTGTGCATCCAGCTGTGGTCGATCCCGATGTCGGGCACGGCCAACGCACAGACAGCCGACGCGGCGACCAATATGAAGAGCCCAAGGGCCGTGGCTCTCACGATGTCGTCCACGTCGACGCGCGTGACGAGGCAAAATGCGCCGAACGTCGTCATCGCAAGCGCCGCGCTCTTCATGATCGCCGCGACGCTCAGGCTGGACCAGAACACCGAGAGAATAGCGAAGGCATAGAATGCGACCAGCGCCACCAGATCGGGATTGACCTGCAACCGCAGGCGCGGCTGCACGAATGCACTTGCGTAGATCAGGATAGCCCACATCAGAAGGGCTATGGCCTGTTGCAGAAAGCTCAGCTCCGCCGGCACTAGCGCAGCGTTGAAGATGCCCATCGATGCGACCACGTTGATGGTGATCGAACAGCTGATCGCGATCCTGGCTATCCTCTCGACGCCAACGCTGCGCGTCGTCCAGATCGCGCGCCCGGGTGCCCCGGAATCCACCTCGGTCTGCAGGCTGGCCATGAGATGACCTTCCTTAAGCGCGGTTAATAATTCGCTAGCGCAGGTCGATCTTCACGCCGCGAGGCGGCGCCGTTGCGAGAAATTAACGGTTTGGTAACGATACGAGCCCTGCTTGAAGCATTAGCGCAAATCACACGCCGCCGGTGTCTCGCCTGTAATGACCCTGCTATAAAGCGCAGATCCGGTTCGATCGACAGTCCCGAGCTATCCGGCTTCCCTGGTTATCATGAACAGACCTAGCAACACATTCGACATCGCCATCGAGCAGGGATTCGACTTCCTGTCGCCTGATTACGCGGAGCTGTTCGACAACTCGGCCGCCACCGCTTCCAGCATCCGCTCTGGCTCGACACCCTCTATACCAGGCTCGCGTCTCATGCAGGCGCAACGCCTCTGGTTGTCGTGGTCCGCCACCGCGCGACGGGCGCCCTTGCGATGGTGCTGCCCTTGCTGCGGATCCGGCGCGGCCCGATACGGACCGTCGAATTCGCCGACCTTCGCGTCTCCGACTATCTGGCTCCGGTGTGCAGTCCGCAGGTCTTTTCCGAGCTGCTCAAGGACGAGAGCGCGTGCGCAGAAATCAGGTACCTTGTCCGCCCGTTCGATCTGCTCCGAATGACCAAGCTCCCGGATGGACGGCTTCCGATCGAGAACCTCCTGGCTACGCCCCACCGCGCCGCGATGGACTCCAACGCCTACGCGACCGTTCTCGTCGCGCCGTTCGAGCAATGGCGCGCCAGCGCGATGGACCGTTCCTACCAGAAGGAGCTCGCAAAAAAATCCCGGCAGCTCCAGAAGAAGGGCGATCTGAGTTTTTCATGCTGCGGCGACAGCGCCTCCGTGATCGAGGCGATGGACGTGATGCGAAAATTCCGCGGTCCGCGCTTTCAGGCGCAAGGCGACGGAGATCTGCTCCAGCGCTCCGAATATTACGGCTTCTATTCCGAGATGGCGCAGCGCGGCCTCGGCTCCTTTGTCCGGCTCTATGCCATGAAGATGGATGGCGAGGTGATTGCCGCCGTGCTCGGGCTCTGCCATCGAGGCAGCTTCCTCGTTATCATGAGCGCCTTCGACATTGCCGGATACAAGAGCCAGTCCCTGGGCGCGCTGATGTTCGAGCAAGTCGCGAAGGACTGCATTGAGCGCGGGGATCAGATGCTCGATTTCACCATCGGTGACGAGCCCTACAAGAAGCAGTTCGGCGCACAGCCCGCGCCGATGTGGGTGGTCACGCAGGCCGGCAGCACCGTGGGCGCCATTTCCTTGTTCGCACTGAAGCAGGCGCCCTGGCTCAAACTGGCCGCCAAGCGAATGTCGGAGTTCCGGCTCCTGCCGACCCGGACCTCAACGCCCACGCGCTGACCGGCGCGAGGCCCCGATGAGTGCGGCTCTCAGGCGCGTAGCGCGCCTCGAACATGCGCGAGCCAGCCCGGCCGCATTTGATCGACCCGGTGGGTGATCCTGCGTCGCAGGAAGTGCAGGCGCCGTCGCACGTCCCAGCCGATATCGTTGCGGGACGTCAGCGCCTGCCGGAAGTGCGCCATCTTCAGCGACTGCTGGTCCGCCGCGACCTTGTCGACATCGGAATAGAATTCCGAAATCTTGTCCTGGCTCATGCCTTCGGTCACGAGCCAACGCGGCGCATATTCGGTGCAGAGGCGGTCGACATCGACCAGCAGGCGGGCAACGCCGGTGCCGGCGGCAGGGCAATTGGTCTGGAACGCATCGCCGATGAGCACGACGCCGGGCTGCAGATGTCCTTCCACGACGGACAGGTCCATCACCCAATTCTGCACCCGGTCGATCACGTGGAAATCGCCGAGGTAAGGCCGCAAACCCGGCAGCAGGCGCAACACCGTCGCTTCCGGTTCGCGGCGCAGCTCGCGCATGATCGGATCGGCCGCGTCGCGGAACATGAAGAGATTTGCCCGCATGCCGGCACGCACGGGAAACAGGCTGAGATAATCGATGCCGTCCGCCGTGCGCTCGCCGTAACAGGTCAGCGCCTCGAAATCGAACGGCGCATCGTCTCGGCGCGCGATCGTGAATCCGAACGTGACCGAATGACGCTCGGCCAGCACCCGCCGCTTGATACCGAGCTTGTAACCGAGAACGCCCGCCATGCCCGTGGCCAACACGACGAGGCGCGCTGTCATGCGTCTCCCGGACGCGAGCTCGATATGCTGGATATCGTCGCTACAGTTGACGGCAGTGACCTCGTCGACGATCAGGCTGGACGGATCAGGCAGTTGACTGCGCGCCATGGCGACGAGATCGGCATACGGAAGTCCGTAAGCCCGGCCGACGCTGATATCGACCACCTTGCCTTCCCTGATATTGAGCACCTGATCATATCGGCAGGCGACGCTGTCGAGCGCGTCGAGGAAGCCCAGCTTGCGCAACATCTCCAGCTGATGGCCGCCAATTTTCTCGACCCGGAACTCGTCCGGATAGACCGCGCGCTTGTCGACGAGCGCGACACGATGCCCTGACCGCGCGAGCACGGCCGCCGCGAGCGAGCCCGCGAGGCCGCCGCCAACGATCGCAATGTCGGCGACGATCGTCGAAGGGCCGGCTGCGCCAATCGGCTCGGGCGCGTTGCTATCCGCCGTCATGGTCCAGGCTCCCACGGTCAACGATGATTGCCCGTGCAATTCTCTCGCCTGATGTCGCATCGCAGGACCAAACGCGATCATTTCTCGATATCTCGGTTAATGCAGCGGAGACCTGCCCGGCCCGACGAGATCCGGCACGCGGCTTGCTCGGGATGACCAATCCCGGCGAGCCGGTCCGCATTCCAGCGGCTCATCTCGCCTCATTGGCCGTCGATGCGGCGCTATGCCGCCACGCGATCAGGCCGCACTTTGCTCTATCTGGGACAATGGGATCAGCAATGTTCCATAGTGAAGCAACAGGCATGCCGCGACATCGCCGCGGTCGGCAGGATCATGGAGGCCGTCCATTAACACTCGCGGTTTTTCGGCATGCTAGGCTTTTGCAGGTAATCTGAAATGTCTCTTCAGGGGAAGTTGCCCCTTAAATCTCCATGATTGAATCCATCGTCCAATTCATGCGGCGCGACGTGACGCGCGGTGTTGCCGGAACCATCCTTCTCAAGGTTGGTAGCGGCGCGCTTGCGTTCGCGTTGTTCTCGCTTGCGGCACGAACGATGTCGCCCGATGGGTTTGGTATCTTTGCGACCTGGCTTTCGGTCGCCCAGATGGCAGCGGTCGTCGGACTGGTGGGCCAGGAATCGCTGCTGGTGCGATTTCTGAACGAGTATCGGGTGGGAAATCAGCCCGGTCTCACCAAAGGCGTGCTGCTATCGAGCCTCAAAATTTCCTCCGTCGCGATGCTGATCGCGATCGGCACAATGGCGATCGGCGCGAACATCAAAGGCGCCTCGTGGCTGCTGGTTCTCGCGGTGTCGGCCTACACGGCCGTGAATGCGGGACTGATGCTTGGCAGCCAGATCGCACGCTCCCTGGTCAGCATTCTCATGGGAGAAGGAAACAGGGAGTTCTTCTGGCGCGTCAGCGTCGTGCTGTTCCTGCTTGCAATCATGTTCGGCCATCGCCAGCTCGATCCCGCCGAATTGATCGCCGTGATGACGATTGCCATGTCGGTCGGACTGATTGCACAGATCATCGCGATTGCGCGAACCCTGCCGGATTTCCGCGGCACGGCGGTGGGGTCCGAGACGTCGCGCTGGAGATCGAGCGCGCTTCATTTCTGGGTCGCATCCATCCTCGAAGCCGCGAACCAGTATTTCGACGTCATTCTGGTCTATTGGATGCTGGACCCCACAACCGCCGGAATTTACTTTGCCGCTTCGCGGCTGGCCAACATCTTCGCCATGCTGTCGGCCGCACTGTACAGTTTTGGCGCACGTCGGCTCCCCTCGCTGTACTTCAGCAAGAACCATCAGGAATTCGAGCGAACGTTGCGGCTCATGGCGGAAGTAACCGCGGTGTGCGTGGTCAGCGGACTTCTCCTGATCTGGGTTGGAGGTCCCCATCTGCTCAACCTGTTCGGGCCGCATTTTGCTGCGCAGCACTGGGTCCTGATCGTGCTCGCGATCGGAACAGCGTTCCAGGCGGCGGGCGGTCCTTCTGCGGCAATCTTGCAGCTGACCGGCTATGAGCGCGAGTATGTCCCCGTGATCGCCGGGAACGTAGCGCTGCGGCTGGTCGGATTTCTCGTCCTCATTCCCTGGCTCGGCGTTCTTGGCGCAGCGATCTCGGCCACTGTGTCGCTGGCGCTGGCGACCATCGCTCTCAACATGCTCTGTCGCCGGCGAACCGGGGTCGATCCTTCGATTTTGGGGCTTTTGCGCTTCTCGGCATCGAAGCCTAGCGCCTACGCGGTCCGTGGCGCGGACTCCGGCGAATAGGCGTCGGTTCAGCCGAGACAATTGCTCGGCTCGGCAATCCGTTGCCGGGTGGCGTCAACCAGCCAGGCCCAGCACTTCGCCGCGACGCGGCGCCGACGGGCCGGCCGGCACACGATTGACGACGATGCCCGTCGGCACGCCGGCAAACCGGGAGAGCGCAGCGATCGCCCGGCGCATTGCGGCCGAGTCGACTGCGTCTTCGCGCGCGACCAGCATGACAAGATCGGCGTGAGCAGCCAGCGCCGCCGCCTCCGGCTGCAAGGCCAGGGAGGTGGCGTGGACGACAATCAGATCGAACTCCGAACGAATATCGTCCGCGGGCTGTGGCTGGGGCTTCTTGCTGGCGTTCAGGAGCTCATCGACGCTGCGGAAATCTGCGGTGGTCATGCCGTCGGCCTGGCCCTTGGCGAGGCCAGCTCCGGCACCGCCGAGGTCCGGCTCGACCCGGATCAACACGCTCAGCCTGCCCGTGTTCACGGCCCATCGATTCAGCGACCGCGCGACGGTGTTGCCGCCGGCGCGCTTCCCGACCGACATCACGAGGACGACCTTGCCACGAGGTCCCGGCACCTTCTCCAGCCGCTCCAGCAGCGGACGCAGGTGGAGACCGAGATCGAGTTCGGTCGTCGCGGACACCGGAGCTTGCCAGATGTTTCTGGGGGCTTCGCCTGGCGCCAAGTCGGGAATGCGGGCCCAAATGGGCGGACGCGACCACGTCGCGGGCTGGCGCGGAGCCGGTTCGGGGTCGCGGATATCGGGAGCGGATTTGTCCGATCCGCGTCCCGTGGCGGCAACGACCGCCGTCGATGTCAGCAGCGAACCGATCGCGAGAGCGGCGAGCAGCAAGGACAGCGGTGGAAGGGTCGAGCGCAGCGGCGGAATGGCGGACGACGCAATCTTGGTCTGGGAGCTCTGCAAGAGGCGCTGCTCGTTCGTCGTCTTGGAGCGCGAGAGGAACTGCTCGTAGATGTTTCTGTTGGCCTCGGCGTCGCGCTGCAGCTCCTGGAGCCGGACCAGTGCCTGACCATCGACCAGAAGCTGCGATTCCGCCGCCTTCATCTGGCCTTCCAGCGCCTTCTGCTGTTCGCGCTGGGCCTCGTATTCCGATTTTGCGGTGTCGATGCCCTTCGTCCGCTCAACCTCGATCTGCCTATTGAGATCGGTCAACTGGCTGTACGACATGACGAGGTCGGGATGGCGGTCGCCGAACACCGCCCGCTTCTGCGCAATCTGGTCATTGAGCGCCGACCGCTGCGCGCGCAGGGCGCTCAGCAGATCCTGCTTGACGGGACTGTCGACATTCGCCTTCACGTCGCGCTGTGCCTGCTCGTAGCGGGCCTTCGCCTCTTCGGTCCTGGCGCGCGCAGCGGCAACCTGCTGCGACAGTTCGGTGACCCGCAATTGCTGGGTGGTGGAATCCTTGCCCGCGTTGACGATCCTGTGCTCGAGCTTGAACGTGGCCACGGCGTCCTCTGACGCCTTCAACCGTTCGCTCAATGATTTGAGCCGGCCACTGAGCCAGTCGGCGGCCTCGTCGGTCGCATCGGTGCGGCTGCGGCCCTGGCTGGCGACGAACGCCTCGGCGATGGCATTGGCGTAGTAAGCGGCCCGCTCCGGCCGGTTCGACGTGAAGCGGATGGCGATGACATAGGTCAGCCCGCGCCGGGAAATGTCGAGGCGGTTGCGGAATCTCTCGAGCAGGCGCGCGGGGTCGGTATGTCCCCCGGAAATGTCCTCGTCGTCCCGAATCTTGAGCTGCTCGATCAGCGGCTTGAGAAAGCCGTCGGACTTCGCCACTTCGACCAGGCTTTGCAGCGCAGCGCTATCCTGCCCGATGCCCGGCAGAACGTCCTGCTCCGAGGTCACGCGTTGCTCGCGTGGATCGACCACCACCAGCGCGGTCGCCGCAAATCGCACCGGGATCACCAAGAGAACGATGACGCCAAGGGAAAAAATCGCCAGAGCAAGCGTCAGGATGCGGCGAGCGTTGTTCCGCATGAAAGAGAGCGCACCCGCGGCCGTGAGCGCACCGCCCAAGCGCGCGGCGGATTCGCGCGACTCGCCGTTTGACGCATGTCGCGTCTGCCACGACGCGGCGGCAGCGGTCGATCCGGAACTTGTCGGGTCTGCGCGGCGACCGAACGTCATGGATTTTACTCGGATTCAACTGGCGAACACTGTTCAGTGCCTGCTCCAACGTAAATATCTATGGTTAATCCGCGGTTACCCGCGCCTGGCGCGGCCGTGACCAATTGGTTAACGCGCGCGCTTCATTTCGTCGGGAACCAGCGGAATTCCCTCGCGAACGATGCCCTTGCGACAGGCCGCGCATTAACTCCGTTTATTGCTAGTCGGTGTCCGCGCGAGGCCTCCATGGTAAGCACGGGGTTAAGAATGTGAAAAATTCGTTTCTCTAGTGGGTCGGGATCCGTGCTCCATTACCAGCCAAACAAGGCGTTGGGCGAGACGACTGCGACAGCACTCCCGCCGCCCAACGGTGGCGGACGAAAGCCGCACGTGCTTCTCGTACAGACCCAGGCCGAGAACGCGGGCGCGCAGGAGATCTCGCGCCTGCTTGGCGCCAGGCTGACCGCCCGCGGCTATCGGGTCACCAATCTGTTCTTCTTCCGCAAGTCGGATTCGTTCGATGAGCCCCCCGACACGATCTATTGCGCGTCGAGCCGGCCGGGAAATCCGCTGGCGCTGCTGCAAATGCTGTGGACGCTCGGCGGCCATATCAGGGCCACCAGGCCCGACGCCGTTCTGACGTTTCAGCACTTCGGCAATGTCATCGGCGCCGGCGTGGCGCGCCTCATCTGCCGCGCGCCTGTCATCGCCAATCAGGTTTCATCCGCGCTGTCGATGAGCTGGCCGGTCCGTATGGCCGACATCGCCATGGGCAGCCTCGGCTTCTTCGACCGCATCACGCTCAACTCGCTGGACATGCAACGCGAGTATTCGCGCTACCCCAAGGCTTATCGCGCGCGCATGGTGCATGTCCCGCACGGCTTCGACGACAAGGCGCTCACCCTGACGAAGCAAGCTGCGCGACAGAAGTTCAATCTGCCGCCGGATCGCACCCTGCTCGGCTGCGCAGCAAGATTGCACCCGCACAAGCGGCTCGACGCGGCGATACGTCTGTTGCCGGATCAACCATCCTGGCACCTCGCGCTGGCCGGCCAGGGAGCCGACGAGGCCCGGCTGCGGCAGTTGGCGGATGAGCTGAGAGTATCGGACAGGCTGCATCTGCTCGGCGAAATCACCCCGCGCCAGATGGCGGAGTTTCTCGCCGCTCTCGACGTATTCGTATTTCCGACGCAGGCGGAGACCTTCGGCTTGGCCGCTGTGGAGGCCGCAAACGCCGGCGTTCCCTCGGTCGTCACCGATCTCCCGGTCTTGCGCGAGGTGTTGTCCGTCGAAGGAAAACCGACAGCGCTGTTCGTCGATGCCTCCGATCATACCAAGCTGTCGGCCGCCGTCTCCAGGCTCCTGACGGACCAAAAACTGAGCGACGAACTGCGACAAAACGCCAAAGGCCTGAAGCTGCGCTATTCAGTGGACGCCATGGTGGAGGAATACGTTCGAATTCTCGGCCAGGTCATTTGATCGGGGCGCATTTAAACGGATCGACTGGCAAACGGATCGGCTCGACATGATCATCGAGTTTCGCTGTGAAATTGAGCATGCGCGGCGGTGGATGGGCCGCGAGACGCTGTCGATCGACTGCCGGGATGTACCGGTCCAGATTGCATGGACGGCAACGGCGGAGCCGCGGCCGACGGGTCTCGACATGCTGTTCGAGCTCGAACGTCTGGTGTTGCACAAGGGCAAACACAGCGGCGCCGACAGGCTGAAGATCAGTCCCGAACGGATGCAGGCTCGCGCCGGCACGGCAGACGTGATCGTCGATTTCACCGGTGCCGCGCGGGATCCGAACTGCTCCGCCCGGCAATATCTCCGCCCGCTGTTCAATGGAGCCGCAGGCGAAAACGCAGCCCTTGCCGCCATTCTCGCCGGCGATCTGCCGGTGATCGAAATCGTTGACGAGGTCGACGGCGCCGTCCTCGATCGCGGCCAACCCTCCGCCGAAATCGCGGCCGGTCTGAGCGGCGGCCTAGAAACGGTCATGGCGCGAACCCTGACCATGGTGGCGGCCATCCTGTCGGGACGGCCGCGCATCCTGCCGCAGCTGGCGCGACCGGCCCGAATTGGTAACGGCCTGCCGGCGGCGTACGTCGCGCGCGGCCTAGCGACATCGATCGCCAAGGAGATCTATCGCCTCTGCTGCTATGCCCCGCATTGGCATGTCGGATGGCGCTTCAATGATGGTGCCGGCGTCTGGCAGACCGGAGATCTGTCAGGGCCCCGCTGGAATGTCCTTTCCGACCCCGGAAATCACTTCTACGCCGATCCTTTCCCCATCACATGGCAGGGAAGAACATTCGTCTTCTTTGAAGATCTCGATCACCGGGTTGGGAAAGGAATCATTTCCGCGATCGAGTTCGACGATACGGGCCCGGTCCGAGCGGTCGTGCCCGTACTGGACGAGCCCTGGCACCTCTCCTATCCCTTCCTGATCGAGGACGATGGCGCGTTGTGGATGATCCCGGAGAGCTCGACCAATGGGGACGTCGCCATTTACAAATGCGTTCGGTTTCCAGACAAATGGGAGCGGCACGAGACGCTGCTTTCGGGACTTGAACTCGCCGATGTGACGATCACGCGGCACAACGGCCTGAACTATCTGTTCGGAGCTTGGCGCGACGGCACCGGCGGATATTCGGATTCGCTGGCGATCTATTACGCCGAGCACCTCATGGGCCCGTGGTTGCCGCATGCCAGCAACCCCGTCCTCATCGACCGCGCGAGCACGCGGCCTGCGGGGAATTTCGTCACCATCAATGGCAAATTGTGGCGGCCGGTCCAGGATTGTGCCGGCGGATACGGCGCAGCGCTCGCCCTGGCGGAAATCGTCGAACTGTCGCCGACGACGTTCAAGCAGATTGTCCGCCACTCTCTGCGGCCCGGACCGGCATGGCCCGGCAGGAAGTTGCACACCTTGAACCGCTGCGGCCGGCTCGAGGTGATCGACGGATCGCGTGTCCAACCCAAGACCAGCGCCTTCACGAGCAAATTGCCATCGGGCGTTTTGTCGCCGCGGACCAGTGCCTCCACCGCCAGCTAGCGGGGGTGGCTGAACAAGTCCGTCGTCGCGCCGTCGACGGCGATATCGACCAGCGCGGGACCAATCGATGCCAACGCTTCGGTCAAGATAGGATCGACGTCACCGGCATCGGTCACGCGCCGCCCCGGACAACCCATTCCCCTTGCGAGCGCCACGAAGTCGAGCCCGGGCAGGTCGATCCCGGGCGGGCGATGCGCCTGCATCAGCTGGCTGAAGGCGCGCATCGCGCCGTAGCCTGAATTGTTCATGATCACGAAGGTGATCGGCAAGCGGCGTTGCACCGCGGTCCAGATCGCCTGGATGCAATACATCGCCGATCCGTCACCGATCAGGGCGACGATGCGGCGACCGGGCCGCGCCAGCGCCACGCCGACGGAGGCCGGCAGGCTGTAACCAAGTCCGCCGCTCGCCATCGTATAGAAGCTGTCCGCACCCGGCCGCGGCAGGAATTGTTGAATGGCGGGACGATGCGACGGCGCTTCCTCGACCACGATCGCATCGCCCGGCATCAACGCCGAGAGCCGGGCGAGCGCATAGCCCGGCGGAATCGGATTTTGCGCGGCAGGAGCGGCAGGCCGCATCCGCGCGGCCGGCACTTCGCGCTCCGCGATGTCAGGCATCGCCGACAGCAGTCCAGCCAGCGCCTTCGGGAGCGTGCTGATGATGGTGTCGCCGACAGAAGCGGCTGCGGCTTCCGTCGGATCATCCGTGATCTGCCAGACCAGCGTTCCGTCGTCGAGCAATTCGCATTGTCCTTCGACATGGAAAGTAAACACCGGCGCGCCGACCACGACGATCAAATCGGCGCCGCGCAGGGCGCGGGCGAGCCCTCCTGGTGCTGCCGGAAGGAAGCCGGCAAACAGCCGATGCAATTCCGGAAAGCTCGAACGGCTCGACATCGGGCTTGCCCAAACGGCCGCGCTCGCCTGCTCGGCCACAGCGACCATCGCGTCGACGCAGCCGCTGCGATCGATCTCGGGTCCGACAACGAAGATAGGTTTTTTGGCGGCCCGGATCGCCGCGCCGAGCCGAACGATCGCCGCCGGATCGGGCGCAAACTCCGTCGCGATGTGGCGGACCGGCGGTGCGATTGCGGGCCGCGCCCAATCATCCGACGGGACCGACACGAATGTCGGACCGCGCGGATGCTGCATGGCGGTGAGGAAGGCCTGCGCGATCGCCGCTGGAACATCTTCGCCCCGCGCCGGTTCGGCGCTCCATTTCACATAGGGCTTTGGAAACTGTGCGGCGTCCTCGGCGAAGAGATAGGGTCGCATCCGCAACAGGCTGCGCGCCTGCTGCCCGGCTGTCACGACCATCGGCGTCTTGTTGCGGAACGCGGTGAAGAGATTGCCGAGGGCATGACCGAGTCCGGCCGCCGAGTGCAAATTGACGAAAGCCGGACGTCCCGTCGCCTGCGCGTAGCCGTCCGCCATGCCGACGACGCAGGCTTCCTGCAAACCGAGCACGTAGTCGATGTCATCGGGCCAGTCGCCGAGGAAGGCAAGCTCGGTCGAGCCGGGATTGCCGAAAACGCGATCGACGCCAAAGGAGCGAAGCACACCGAGGGTCGCTTCCCGAACCGTGAGAATTTTCGAATTCATGAATGGACGTCCTGGTGGCTTCGCTTGCTGCGCGATCAGAAAGGATAGTGCTGCGGCTGGGTCTCGATGGTGATCCAGCGCAGATCGGTGAACTCGGCGATCCCGGCCTGGCCGCCGAAGCGGCCGTAGCCCGATCCCTTGACGCCGCCGAACGGCATCTGCGCCTCGTCATGCACGGTCGGGCCGTTGACGTGGCAGATACCGCTTTCGATCCGCTGCGCCACCGTCAGGGCACGCGCGACGTCGCGGCCGAACACGGCGGCCGAGAGGCCGTACTCGGTATCGTTGGCGAGCCGAACGGCATCGTCCACGCCACGCGCGCGGACCACCGAGACGACGGGACCAAAGCTCTCCTCGGTGTAGATGCGCATGCCCGGCACCACGCGGTCGAGCACGGTGGCTGGGACGACCGTGCCAACCCGGTCGCCCCCCGCGAGCTTGACGGCGCCTTTCGCGATCGCGTCGTCGATCAGGGCAACGACATGCTTGGCCGGCGCCTCGTCGATCATCGAGCCGACCACCACCGGACCGCGGCGCGGGTCGCCGGCCGGAAGCGCGCCTGTCTTCTTGGCAAGCTTCGCGACGAACTGATCGGCGACGGCCTCGTCCACGATTACGCGCTCAGTAGACATGCAGACCTGGCCCTGGTTGATGAAGGCGCCGAAGGCCACGGCGGCGACGGCGGCATCGAGGTCGGCATCGTCGAGCACGACCAGAGGCGCCTTGCCGCCAAGCTCGAGCAGCACCGGCTTGAGGTGCCGCCCGGCGAGTTCGGCGATGACGCGGCCGACCCGGGTTGAGCCGGTGAAGTTGATCCGCCGCACGGCCGGATTGGCGATCAGGCGCTCGACCAGAGCAGGCGCATCGGCCGGTGCGTTGGTCAGAACATTTACGACACCGGGCGGAAAGCCTGCATCCTTGAAGACCTCGCCGATCAGCCGGTGCGTTCCCGGGCAAATCTCGGACGCCTTGAGCACGACCGTATTGCCGCAGGCAAGCGCCGTCGCCACGGCGCGAACGCCGAGAATGATCGGCGCATTCCACGGCGCGATACCGAGGCACACGCCGGCCGGCTGGCGAACGGACATCGCGAGACATCCCGGCTTGTCCGACGGGATCACCTCGCCGGCGATCTGCGTGGTGAGCGACGCCGCTTCGCGCAGCATGCCGGTCGCGAGCTTCACGTTGAAGGCGGACCAGATCTCCGTCGTGCCGATCTCGGCCATCATGATCCGGATGAAGGCATCGCGCTTCGCCTCAAGCGCATCTGCGGCCTTCAGCAACAGAGCGCGCCTCGCATTCGGGCCAAGTGCCGACCATCCTGGCAATGCGGCGGAAGCTGCCGCCACCGCGGCGTCGGCATCGAACGCCGTCGCGGCGGCCGCGCGGCTTGCCACCTCCTGCGACAGCGGATTGCGGCGCTCGAACACCTTGCCGCCGGAAGCGGCCTGATCCTGCCCGTTGATGAGAAGACTGACGTCCATGGAAACCTCCCTGATGTTGGTGATGGCGCTTGCCCTAGCCGAGCAGCCGCGACTTGCCGGTTTCACGCGCGAAGCCGAGCGCGATCATCGCCGCGAGCGCGAGCGCGACGTAATATCCGGTGATGGCGTAAGTGGAGCCCGTCTGCGCGAACAGGCTGGTGGCGACCAGCGGCGCGATGCCGCCGCCGAGCACCGTCCCCAGTTGCTTTCCGATCGACACGCCGGTGAAGCGGATGCGGGTCGGAAACAGCTCCGGGAAATAGCTCCCTTCGCTGCCGAACATCAGCGGATGGATCACCCCCGCGGCGAGGATCACCGCGCCCGTCACCAGCATCGTGTCGCGGCTCGCCACCACACCGTAGAATGCAAACATCGAGATGGCTGCGAGCACGACACCGGTCAGGAACAGACGCTTTCGTCCGATGCGGTCGGACCAGGCGCCGATGAGGGGCATCGCAACGAGTCCGACGAGATTGGCAAACAGCACGGCCTGCGTGATGACGTCCTTCTGGACGCCGAGCTGACGGGTCGCGAAGGAGATGGTGAAGATGGCGGTCAGATAGAAATAGGAAGTCTGCGCCATCTCGGCGAAGAACACGATGAGGATCGGCCGCCAATGCTCCCGCAGGGCCTCGACCACAGGCGCCACTTCAGTCACCTTCGCTTCGCGGAACGTCGCGCTCTCCTCGATGCGCAGGCGCATGTAGACGCCGAGCGCGACCAGCACCGCACTGATCAGGAACGGAACGCGCCAGCCCCATGACAGCAGGTCCGCTTCCGGCAGCCGTGAAATCGTAAGCGCCGCGAACGAGGCGAGCACGACACCGACCGGTCCTGCGGCCTGGATCACCGCAGCCGAGAAGCCGCGCCGGTGCCCGGGCGCCGTCTCGATCGCCATAAGGATCGCCGCGGTCGACTCGCCGCCGAGCGCAAAGCCCTGGACGAAGCGCAACGCCACGAGCGCGACGGTCGCAGCCACGCCTGCACTGGCGTAAGTCGGCAACAATCCGATCGACATGGTCGCAAGTCCCATCATGAGCAGCGTACACAGCAAGACGGACTTTCGGCCGAGGCGGTCGCCGAAATGACCGAACACCAGTCCGCCGAGCGGACGCGCCAAAAATCCGACAGCAAACGTCGCGAACACCGCAATGGTCGCCGTGAGCTGGTCGAACTTCGGAAAGAACAGCTGATCGAATACCAGCGGCGCGATCAGGCCGTAGATGAAGAAGTCGTACCATTCGATCGCGGTGCCGATGGTGCCGGCGATCAGGATACGCCGGCGGCTGCTCGCCGTCTGCTCGGCAGTGGCGACGGTCGCAACGTCGTAGTCCTCCAATGCTCTTATCGTCACGGCTTCCTCCTCCGATGTCATTTGTCGTTTTGTTGTCTTGTTGTTATTGGCCGCGCCGCCGCTGATCGGATGCGACGGCGAGAGTCGATCAGCTTGCCAGCCGTGCGCTGTCGCTCCCATTGTGTCCGAGTGCGCGGGCAAGGACGCGCCCCATCGTGCCAGCCTGTGACGCGCTGCCGCGCCAGGCCACGATCTGGTCGGGGCGTATCAAGGCGAGATCGGCGGCGTAGAGATCGCGCAGCGATTTCGGCAGCGTGACGAGTTTCACATCAACCCCGATCGCGCGGATGGTCTCGGCGAATGACGCATGCGCGGACATGACCTCGCCGAACTGGAGCAGCGTCCACTCGAACCCGAACAGATCGTACAAGGAGACGCCGTCGTCCAACCACGCATGCGGGGCGCGCCCGCCGGGACAGGCGCTCGGAACGTAGACGTTCGCGGCGTCCGGCGGCGGCTGGCTACCATCGGAGACGATGATCGGCGAGCCGTCGTAACGCCCGCCGAAGGTTATGCCGGGGATGTTGAATTCGGCGCGGGCGTGCTGTTCGAGATAGACGCCAGCGATCCGCCGCGCCTCGTCGCCGGCCTCGGTGGGGTCCTCGATCTCAGGCGCGGGAGCGAACAGACCGAGCGAGTCGGCAAAGCGACGCGCATAATCGGTGTTGCGCAGCGCCACCGGACGCCGCTCGACCTCATAGCTGTCGAGCAGCCCCGCCGGGCTCACACCCCTGACGACGCTTGCGACCTTCCAGCCGAGATTGACCGCATCCTCGATCGCGGTGTTGTAGCCGAGGCCTCCGGTCGGCGTGAACAGATGCGCCGCGTCGCCGCCCAGGAACACCCTGCCCCGCTGCATGGCATTCGCAACCAGCGCGTGGCCGGCGGTCCAAGTCAGGAACGACAGCACTTCGCAGTCGATCGGCGCGCCGCAGGCGCGCTGGAACGCGGCCATGGCCTCGTCGGCCGTGATCGCGCGTTCGTCCTCGCCCGGCCGGAGCTGGGTGTGAAACGCGAATTCGTCGCGACCGTTCACCGATGCCATGAAGGCGCGGCGGTCGCCGTTGAAGCAATTGTACATCCACGCCTTGGCGTGCGGGATGCTCGCGTAGAAGCCGGGCGAACGGAGATAGACCGCCAGCATGCGGCCGCCCATGAAATCGCGCTGCGTTCCGGTTTCGCCGCCGTAGACAATGCCGAGCGACTGCCGGACCATGGAGCGCGGCCCGTCGGCCCCGACCAGGAAGTCGGCCCGGACCTCAAAGCGGCTGTTGTCATCGAGACGTTCGATCTGGGCGACGACGCCGTCATCGCTCTCGACGTAGCTGATCAGACGATGACCGTAGCTGAGCCGTATTCCGGGAAGCCGTTCGGCATGGCGGCGCAGCACCGCCTCGACATATTTTTGCGAGACCCGATGCGGCAGCTCGGCCGCGCTCCAGGAGCCCGACATGGCCTTGACGAGCTCGCCCGCGCGTGACGATGACGGCAATTGAAATCGGGCCAGCTCGTATCCGGTGTAGCGCGTGAAATATGCAACGTCGGTCGGATAATCCGCAGGCAGTCCTTCGCGTCGGATCTCGTCGGCAAAACCCAGCCGCCGATAGTGCTCCATCGAGCGCGCTTGCGTCGCATTGGCTTGCGGATTGAATGCCGTGCCCGGCTTTTCATCGACCAGGATCGCGGACACGCCGCGCCGGCCGAGCTCGTTGGCGAGCATCAGGCCGCAGGGCCCCCCGCCCACGATGAGCACCGAGGCCTTCAGACATGTTTCCAAGACGCTTCTCCCTACCAGCATTATTCTGCATGGTAAGGTCGCCTGACGATATCGTCAAGTAGCCTGACTATCTGATGTCGTCGAGCGTGTCGAACGTCGCGCCATAGACCGCCAGCCCCTTCACGATCGCATCCATCGTGGCCTTGCCGAGCTCGGCGCGCATTTCCTGCTCGGCGACGTCGACCGCGTCGCGGAACGCATCGAGCCATTTGCGCCCGGCCGGCGTGAACATGACGATGCGCGCGCGCCGATCGGTGGGATCGGCGATGCGATCGACCAGGCCGAGATCGGCGCATTGATCGACCAGCTCGCCCATCGCCTGCTTGCTCATGGAGGCGCGGCGGGCGAGCTCCGTCAGTCTGGTCCCCTCCACGTCGAGATTGCGTGTGAGGCCGACATGCGCGATCCGCGTTTCGCCATGCCCCTTCTCGCTCATCAGTTCGAGCACACGACCTTCGAAGCGCCGCACTGCGTTGTTGAGCAGCCGACCGATGTTGGCATGCCGCCATGCGGTGCCGGATGTCCTGGCTTTCAATGGATGTGCCTTCTGCAAAGCCGCCTGAATTCGAAAATGTCGCTCACTTCGCCGCGTCGATCCAGATCCCCGGCTGCGAATGCTCGCGGATGTGGCTGACCAGGAAGTCGGAAAAGACCCTGATCTTGGCGGGCAGTCCGGCACGGTTCTGGTAGGCGATGTTCATCGTCAGCAGCGGCAGCTCCCAGTCCATCAGAACCTGGACGAGACGGCCCGCCGCGATATCGCTTTGCACGATATAGAGCGGCTGGATGAGAATGCCGAGCCCCGCCAGCGCGGCGCCGCGGATGACCTGGCCGTCATTGCTGTCGAGCGTCGGCGTGACGCGGACAGTCTGCGCGCCGTTGCCTCTGCGCAGGCGCAGCGAATAAGGATCGTTGGCGAGATTGTAGACCAGCATGTTATGGCGCGCGAGATCGACGGGCTGTTCCGGCTCGCCGCAGCTTGCGAGATATGAGGGCGCAGCCGCGAGCACACGCCGCATCTGGCCGATGCGGCGGACGATGATGTTCGAATCCGGCTCCTGCTCGCGCGTCCTGATCGCCACGTCGATGCCGGCCTCGATGAAATCGGAATACCGGTTGGCGGTGGTGATCTGCATGTTGAGCTTCGGATAGCGCGCGCGGAAGGCCGGCAGCATCGGCGCCAGATAGATCACCGCAAAGGACAGCGAGCTCGTGACCCGCAGCGTGCCCTGCGGCGACAGCGCGCGATCGCTGACGATGTCCTCGGCCTCCGCCAGTTCGCTCAAAACCCGGCTCGAGCGCTCCAACAACTCCTGCCCCGCCTCCGTCAACCACAGCCGACGAGTGTTGCGTTCGATCAGCCGGACCGCAAGGCGCTCCTCGAGCGCGCTGAGATGGCGGCTCGCGGCCGCATTTGACATGCGCAGCGCTTCGGCAGCTTTGGACAGGCTGCCGAGCTCGGCCGTCTTGGCGAACACTTCCAATTGCAGCAGGCGGTCCATTTTTTCGCAAACAGGAAAAGAGACTTGCGATTATTGACCTTTATTTCCGTATCCCGCAAGCCAAAATGGCCCAAACACAAGCAAGATAGCAGGCGAGGAAACAGGGAAATGTCGGGCCCGATCAGGCACATCGTGATGTGGCGGCTGCGCGGCGAGACGCCCGCGGAGCGTTCCGCCGCCCGGGTCAAGGTCAAGACCCTGTTCGAGGGGCTGCGCGGACGGATCGACGGCCTCACCCATATCGAAGTCGGGCTCGATGTCAGCGATGTCGATTACGCCTGCGACGTCGTGCTGTTCTCCGAATTCACTGACCACGCTGCGCTCGCGGCCTATGCCACCCACCCGGAACATTTGCGCGTGCGCGAGGCGCTGGGCGACTTGCGGATCGGACGCTTCCAGGTCGATTATCCCATCAAAGAGACCGGCACATGATCGGTTCGTTCACCTTTGAAAACCTGCCCTGCCGCGTCGTGTTCGGCAGCGGAACGCTGGCTGGCGCCAAGGCCGAGGTCGAGCGGCTCGGCGGCAAGCGCGCGCTGGTACTGACGACGCCGCAGCAGGAGGCGCAAGGCAAAAAGCTGGGCGCGGCGCTCGGTCCGCTCTACGCCGGCATTTTTCCGGGCGCGACCATGCACACGCCGGTCGAGGTCACGGAGCGGGCGCTCGCGGCGATGAAGGCGTGCGAGGCCGACTGCGTCGTCTCGCTCGGCGGCGGATCCACGACCGGGCTCGGCAAGGCGCTGGCCTTGCGCACCGGAATCAACCAGCTTTGCATTCCCACCACCTATGCCGGCTCGGAGATGACGCCGATCGTCGGCCAGACCGAGAACGGCCTGAAGACCACGGTACGCGACGCCGCCATCCTGCCGGAGACGGTGATCTACGATGTCGATCTCACTTTGACTCTGCCGGCGAGCCTGGCCGCGACATCAGGCATCAACGCGATTGCGCATGCGGTGGAGGCGCTCTATGCGCGCGATGCCAATCCGGTGACGTCGCTGATGGCGGAGGAAGGCATCCGCGCGCTCGCCCGAGCCCTGCCCGCGATTGCCACGAAAAGCGACGATCGCGAGGCCCGCACGGAAGCGCTCTATGGCGCCTGGCTGTGCGGCGTCTGCCTCGGCACCGTCGGCATGGCGCTGCATCACAAGCTCTGCCACACGCTCGGCGGCACCTTCGACCTGCCGCATGCCGAGACCCACACCATCGTGCTGCCGCATGCGCTGGCCTACAACGCGCCAGCCGTGCCCGATGCGATGGCGCGGATCTCACGCGCAATCGGCGTCCCCGATGCATCGCAAGGACTCTTCGAGCTCGCGAAGCGGCTGGGTGCGAAGGTTGCATTGCGCGACATCGGCATGCCCGAAAGCGGCATCGACAAGGCCGCGGATCTCGCTGTCACCAACGCCTACTGGAACCCGCGCCCGCTCGAACGCAACGCCATCCGCGACCTGATCGCGCGCGCCTGGGCCGGCGAGCCGCCCGGCGCCATCAAAGCGGCAGTTTGATTCGATGCAGCGCACGCTGATCAAATCCGCGGTCATCATCAGCATGGATGACACGATCGGCGATTTACCTGGCGGCGATGTGCTGATCGAGGGGAACCGCATCGTTGATTTGCGTCCATCGATTGATCTCGGCAGCGGCGCGACTGAAGCCGAGATCATCGACGGCAAAGGCCGCATCGTCATCCCCGGTCTCATCAACGCGCATATGCACACCTGGCAGACGGGTCTACGCGGCTATGCCGCCAACTGGACGCTGCTGGAATATTTCCGCCGCATGCATGCCGGGCTCGCAACGGTGTTCGGGCCCGAGGACATCCATATCGCGACCTTGGTGGGCGCGCTGAACCAGATCAACCAAGGTACCACCACGCTGGTCGACTGGTGCCACAACAATCCGACGCCCGATCATACCGACGCCGCCGTGCGCGGCCTGATCGAGAGCGGTATCCGCGCGGCCTTCTTCCACGGCTCGCCCAAACCTGAACCGAAACCGGGCGAGCCGCATTTCTCGGAAATCCCGCATCCACGCCGTGAGGTCGAGCGACTGCTGGCGGGGCCCCTCGCCGACCGCGACGGCCTCGTCACACTTGGGCTCGCGATCCTCGGCCCGCATTATTCGACGCTCGACGTCGCCATGCACGATTTCCGCATGGCGCGCGAGTTCAAGCTGATCGCATCCATGCATCAGGGCGGTGGTCCCGCCAAGACGCCTGGTGGCTGGGAGAAGCTGATCGGGGCCGGCCTCGTCGGCGCCGGAATCAACATCGTCCATGGCAACGACCTGCCTGACGAGCTCCTGGACCGGATGGTCGACCTCGGCGTCTCCTTCTCGGTGACGCCGGAGAACGAGATGGTCCAGGGCCACGGCTTCCCGATCACCGGACGGCTGCTCAAGCGCGGCGTGCGGCCGACCATCGGCATCGATCTGGAATCCGTGCTGGCCGGCGACCTCTTCTCCGCCGCGCGCGTTGCGCTCTCGATGCAGCGGGCGCTCGACAACGCCGAGTCGCGCAAGGTCACCAGCACCATTCCAGCGACGACCACGATCCCCGTCCGCGAGGCGCTACGCTGGATTACGACGGAAGGCGCCCGCATGCTCGGTCGCGAGCACCAGATCGGCTCGCTGACACCGGGCAAGCTCGCCGACCTCGTCATCATCGATTGCTCCGATCTCAACCTCGTCCCAGTGCACGATCCCGTTGCCACCGTGGTGATGCAAACGAGCCTCGCCAATATCGAGGCCGTGATGATCGGCGGCGTGTGGAAGAAGCGGAATGGACGGTTGCTGGCCGACGGTCTGGAGGCGAAAAAGCAATTGCTCGCGCAATCCGGCCGGCGGCTGGTGCACGACATCGAACGACAGGGACACGCCGCCTGAGGGCGTCAAGGACAACAACAATGACTGACACGCCAAAGAACGTCGCTTTCATCGGGATCGGCAAGATGGGCCTGCCGATGTCGGTGCTCGTCGCCAAGGCCGGTTATGTCGTGACCGCGTTCGACCGGAGCACGACACGGCTCGACGAGGCGCGCGCGCAAGGCATTTCGATTGCCGCTTCGCCGGCGGAGGCCGTGGGCGGCAAGGTCGCGATCATCACGTCCTTACCCGATGACGCTGCCTTGCGCGGCGCACTGCTCGGCCCAACAGGCCTCATCGCCGCGATGGCGGCTGGATCTGTCCTGGTCGAGACCAGCACTGTGAGCGTCGAGGCGTCCGCAGAGGTCGACGCCGCCGCACAGGCGCGCGGTGTCCTCTACCTGCGTGCGCCGGTCTCGGGCAATGCCAGCATCGTCCACACTGGCGCGCTGAGCTGCTTCGTCTCGGGCCCGAAGGACGCCTACGAAAACGCAAAGCCGCTGCTCGCCGCCTTCACCCGCGCCCAGACCTATCTCGGGCCCGGCGAGGAAGCGCGATATGCGAAGCTTGCGGTCAATTTGATGATCGCTGTCTCGGCCGCCATGATGGCGGAAAGCCTGGCGCTGGCGCGCAAGGGCGGCATCGGCTGGCAGGACATTCTGAAAGTTCTCGACGACAGCGCGGTGGCCTCACCGATGGTGAAGTACAAGACCGCGCCGCTGCGTAACCGCGATTTCGACTCGACCTTTTCCTGCAGGCAGATGGCCAAGGATCTCGATCTGATCCTCGGCGCCGGCCACGCGGTCGGCGTGCCGCTTCAGCTCGCCGCCCAAGTGCGGGAGACCTATGGCTCGCTGGTCGCGCAAGGCGACGGCGACGCTGACTTCATCGCGACTGTCAAACACATCGAGCGGCTGTCCGGCCTCGGCGAGCCCAAACTCTGAGTTACGGAGGCATCTATGCGCAATTTCAACGAGAACACCATCACCGACGCCGTGCTGGAGCGGATCGCGGGCGCAACCGATCCGCGCATCAAGCAGGTCAGCGAAGCGCTGGTGCGCCACCTTCATGCCTTTGTCCGCGAGGTGCGGCCGACCCAGAAGGAATGGGAATACGGCATCGACTTCCTGACCCGCACCGGCCAGATGTGCGACGACAAGCGCCAGGAGTTCATCCTGCTGTCGGACGCGCTCGGCGTCTCCATGCTGGTCGACGCCATCAACCATCCGGTGCCGGAAGGCGCGACCGAAACCACGGTGCTCGGTCCGTTCTTCGTGCAGGCCTCGCCCGAGAAAGACAACGGCGCTGACATCTCCGGCCCGATGGAGGGCGATCCGATGCTCGTCACCGGCTCGGTGTCGACTGTCGACGGACGGCCGCTCGCGGACGCGGTCGTCGACGTCTGGCATTCCGACGATGACGGCTATTACGACGTGCAGCAGCTCGACAAGATCGGCGATCTTGCGATGCGGGCGCGCTTCCACACCGACCAGAATGGCCGCTTCAATTTCTGGTCGATCAAGCCGGCCGCCTATCCGATCCCGCATGACGGCACGGTCGGCGACATGCTGGAGGTCCAGGGCCGCCATCCCTGGCGCCCGGCGCATGTGCATTTCATGATCTCGGCGCCCGGCTTCGAGCAACTCGTGACCCATGTGTTCGTGGCCGGCGACCAGTATCTCGACAGCGACGTGGTGTTCGGCGTCAAGGACAGCCTGATCCGCGAATTTGTGCGGTGCCCGCCAGGTCGTGCGCCCGATGGTCGCATGGTGGACAGCGAGTATTTTCATCTCAACTATGATTTCGGCCTGAAGCAGGTCGCAAGCAGCGCAAGAGCCGCCTAAGCTGAACGACGGCGGACCAACAAGAGTCCGGCAGGGCAAGACAGGGAGCAAGGATGGGACCACGGGTCAGCACGGGCATATTGGCCGATCGCCTCACAGGCTTGATCGGCCCGCGCGCGAGCGTCGCGCGTGGCGTGCTCGATCAGCATGGGCAGAGCGAGTCACATTATCGCAGCCTGCCGCCAGACATCGTCGTATTCCCTGAAACCACGCAGGAGGTCGCGGAGATCGTCAAGCTATGCGCGGGCGCGAACATGCCCATCGTTCCGTTCGGCGCCGGGACCTCGCTCGAAGGCAATGCGGCCGCGGTCGCGGGGGGAGTCTGCTTCGACTTCGCACGCATGAACAAGGTGCTGACGGTGCACGAGAGCGACATGGACGTCGTGGTCCAGCCCGGCATCACACGAAAGCAGCTCAATGCGGCGCTGCGCGGCACCGGGCTTTTCTTTCCGATCGACCCCGGCGCCGACGCCTCGATCGGCGGCATGACGTCCACGCGGGCCTCCGGCACCATGGCGGTGCGCTACGGCACCATGAAGGACAACGTCATGGCGCTGGAGGTGGTGCTGGCCGACGGCCGCGTGATCCGAACCGCCCGGCGTGCGCGCAAGTCGGCCGCCGGTTACGACCTGACCCGCATGTTCGTCGGCGCCGAGGGCACGCTCGGTGTCATCACCGAGATCACGCTCAAGGTGCATCCCGTGCCGCAGGCGATCTCGGCCGCGGTCTGCAGCTTCGACACCCTGCAGGACGCCGTGGACACCGCGATCTCCGTGATCCAGTCCGCGATCCCCGTGGCGCGCATCGAGCTGCTCGACGACGTCATGATGCGCGGCATCAACGCCTATGCGAAGCTCGGCTATCGCGAAGCCCCGACCCTGTTCTTCGAATTCCATGGTTCTGAGACTTCCGTCGCCGAGCAGGCCGAGGCCGCACAGGCCATTGCCGCCGACCATGGCGGCCATGGCTTTGCCTGGGCGAAGGCACCGGAGGATCGCAGCCGTCTCTGGCACGCCCGCGACAACACGCTCTATGCCGGCCTGGGCCTCCGCCCCGGCGCGCGTGCCGTGATCACCGATGTCTGCGTGCCGATCTCGCGACTGGCGGAATGCCTCACGGAGACCCGGCGCGACGCGGACGGGCGCGGGTTCATCGCGCCGATCGTCGGCCACGTCGGCGACGGCAATTTCCACATGCTGATCCTGATTGACCCGGCAAGGCCGGAGGAAGTGGAAGGCGCCAAGGCGCTCCAGGCTCGCATGGTCGCCCGCGCGATTGCCATGGACGGCACCTGCACCGGCGAGCACGGCATCGGGCTCGGCAAGATCGATTATCTCGCTGATGAACTCGGCGAGGCCGTCGATGTGATGCGATCGATCAAGACCGCGCTCGACCCCAAGGGCCTGATGAATCCCGGAAAGATCTTTGCAAGCGGAGCGCAGGCATGAGCACCGCCGCATTGGCCGTCGAGCCCTCCTCGCCTGTCCCGCTCCTCGAGCTGCGCGGCATCAGCAAGGAGTTTCCTGGCGTCAAGGCGCTGGATGACGTGTCCTTTGCCGTCTTCCCCGGCGAAGTCCATATGCTGCTGGGCGAGAACGGCGCCGGCAAGTCGAGCCTGATGAAGGTGCTGTGCGGGGCCTATCGCGCCGATGCCGGCGAGTTCTACTTCAAGGGCGAGCCGGTCGCGATCAACTCGGCCGCAGACGCGCAGAAGCTCGGCATCGCCGTGATCTTCCAGGAATTCTCGCTGGTCCCCCATCTCGATATCGCCCAGAACATTTTTCTCGGCCGCGAGCCGAAGGGCCGCATCCCCGGCACCATCGACCGCCGCAAGATTTTGGCCGACGCCGCGCGCGTGCTTGGCACGATCGGCTTTGACATCGACCCGTCAACCATCGTCGACAAGTTAGGGGTGGCGCAGCAGCAGATGGTCGAGATCGCCAAAGCGATCAGCCAGAACGCCCGCATCCTCGTGATGGACGAACCGACCGCAGCACTGTCCGATCGCGAGACCGAGCTGCTGTTCGCGCTAATCGCGCGGCTGAAGGCCGACGGCGTCTCCATCGTCTACATCTCGCACCGCATGGCGGAGGTGTTCGCGCTCGGAGACCGCATCACCGTGCTGCGCGACGGTCGTCGCATCGACGGCGTTCGCCCGGCCGACGTCACGCCGGACCAGCTCGTCCGCATGATGGTCGGCCGCAATGTCGACATGACCTACCCGCGCAATTTTGCCGACGAACCCGGCGAAGTGCTGCTCGAGGTCAAGGGCCTGAGCGCCTCCACCGGAATCTCGGACATCAACATCGAGGTGCGGCGGGGCGAGATCGTCGGCCTGTGTGGCCTGGTCGGCTCCGGTCGTAGCGAGGTCGCGCGCGCGATCTTCGGGGCCGATCCCGTGACATCAGGCGAGATCGTCTTCGACGGCAAGACTATCTCCGGCGAGCCTGATCTTGCCGCCCGCTGCGGCATTGCGCTGATCCCGGAGAGCCGCAAGAGCGAGGGCCTCGCACTGTTGCGGTCGGTGGGGGACAATCTGGTGGTGTCGGCGCTGCGAAAGCTGTTTCCGAGCGGTCTGTTCGATCAACGCAGCGCGCAGCGCACTGCCGACGGCCTGATCCGGCAGTTGCGCATTGCGACGCCCAGCGCGCGCCAGACCGTCGGTCTGCTCTCCGGCGGCAATCAGCAGAAGGTCGTGATCGGGAAGTGGCTCGCTGCCGGCTCGAAGCTCTTCATCTTCGACGAGCCGACCCGGGGCATCGACATCGGCGCCAAGGCCGAAATCTTCGCCCTGATCGACCGACTTGTCGCTGAAGGCGCGGCCGCGCTGATGATCTCGTCCGAACAGGTCGAGATCTGCCATGTCTGCGACCGCGCCTATGTGATGCGCGAGGGGCGTGTCGCCGGGCACCTCGCGCGCAACGAGCTGACGGAGGAGAACATCGTGCGACTGGGGATGCATCATGCGTGAGGCCGCAGTCGTCTCTCAACCCAATCCATTGCAACGCATTCCCGGCGTTGCCATCGTGCTGGTGCTGCTGATCGCGCTGTTCAGCACGATCGCGCCCGGTTTTCTGTCGGTCGCCAACCTCTCCAACGTGCTGGTGCAGTCGACGATCCTGACCATGCTCGCGCTGCCGATGACCTTGATCATCATGACCGAGGGGCTGGACCTGTCGATGGGCGCGGTGCTGACCCTGACCTCGCTCTGCGTCGCCATCGTCTCGCTCGCCACCCACTCGATGTCGCTCGGCCTCGGTGCCGGGCTTCTCGTCGGCACAGCCTTCGGCTTCGCCAACGGCTGGCTGGTCGCCATCGTGGGCATCCCACCTTTCGTCGCGACCTTGGGCACGCTTGGCATGGCGCAAGGCCTGTCACTGATCGTCAGCGACGGCCAGAGCGTGGTCGGCATCCCCCACAGCGTACGCGACATCTATTCGGCGACGCTGCTGGGCGTTCCCGTGCCGATCGTGATGGCGCTGGTGACCTATGCAACGTTTCACGGCCTGCTCTATCACACCCGTTTCGGCACCTACATCTTCGCGCTCGGCGGCAACCGGGAGGCGCTGCGCTATGCCGGCCTGTCACCCAACCGTCTGCTGATCATGGTCTATGCGATCGGTGGCGCGATGGCCGGCATTGCCGGCCTGCTGATGACGGCGCGGATGAATTCCGGTCACCCGACGGCCGGCCTCGGTCTCGAATTCGATGCGATCGCGGCCGTCGCCGTCGGCGGCACGTCGTTCGAGCGCGGCAATGGCTGGCTGCTCGGCACCGTGCTCGGCGTGCTCTCGGTGGGCGTGCTGCGCAACGGGCTGAACCTGATCTCGCTGCCGTCCTCGGTGCAGGTCGCAAGCGTCGGCGTCCTCGTCATCGTCGCGCTGTTCCTCGACGGGCTCAGGAGCCGCGCATGACCGACCTCAGCAAAGAGGCCATCGCGCCGCCGCGCTCGTTCCTGTCGCAGGATGCGATCCAATTATTCTATCGCCTGCTTGCGGCGCTGCTGATCTGTGCGGTGCTTGCCGTGCTCAGCGATTCCTTCCTGAGCCTCGGCAACATCCTCAATGTGCTCAGGCAGGCGAGCCTGACCTTCTTCATCGCCTCCGGCCTGACCCTGGTGGTGCTGACCGCGGGCCTCGATCTCTCCGTCGGCGCCAATGTCGCGCTGTCCGCCTGCATCGCCGGGACCGTGATCCACAAGACCGGCTCGCCGGCGCTCGGCATCCTCACCGGACTTGCTTGCGGCGGCATCGTCGGCCTGCTCAACGGCGTCATGGTCACCGCGCTTCGTATCCCCTCCTTCATCGCCACCTACGGCATGCTCTGGGTGCTGAACGGCCTCACCTACTGGTACATGGCGGGCGAAACCCTTCACGGCTTTCCGGCAGGCTTCCGCCAGATCGGCAGCGGCTATCTGTTCGGCCTGCCGATCCCGGTCTACCTGCTGCTGGTGTTCCTCGGGATCGGAACACTGTTTGCGCAGCGAACGATCTGGGGCCAGGAGATCTATGCGATCGGCGCCAATCCGGTCGCGGCACGACTCTCCGGCATTCCGGTCGCGCGCCGCCTGCTGCTGGTCTACGCCGTCTCCGGCACCATGGCGGGGCTCGCCTCGATCATCTTCCTGTCGCGGCTCAATTCGGCCGAGGCTGACATCGGCGAAAGCCTGACGCTGCCCGCGATCGCCGCCGTTCTGATCGGCGGCACCTCGCTGTTCGGTGGCGTCGGCACGGTGTTCGGCACCTTCATCGGCGCACTGATCCTGACGCTGGTGCTGAACGGCATGAACCTCTTGTCGGTCAGCGCCAACTGGCAGCCGCTGGTCACCGGCATCATCGTCATTCTCGCGGTCTGGCTCGACATGAAGACCCGCCGCCGCACGCAATGAGTTCTTGAACGACCAACAAGCAAAACGAGGGATGGAGGCAACATGAAACAGACACTGGGTTATTTGGCGCTGCCGCTGCTGATGGCGGCCGCGCTCACCACGCAAGCGCGAGCCGACGGCGAGACCATCGCCGTCTTCACCAAGAACCAGACCAACCCGTTCTTCCAGACCGTGCGGGTCGGCGCCGACAACATGGCGAAGACGCTGAACGCGAAGACGCTGCAGTACATCCCGACCAAGCCCGACAGCATTCCCGAGCAGCTCAGCCAGATCGAGGACGTCGTGGTGAAGAAGCCGAGCGCCATCGTCTTCACGCCGGTCGACTACAAGGCGATGGTGCCGGGTGTCGAGAAGATCAACGATGCCAAGATCCCCGTCGTCAACATCACCGACCGCTCCGCCGGCGGCAAGTTCCTGTCCTTCGTCGGCGCCGACGATTACAGCCTCGGGCTCGAGACCGCGCGCTTCCTGCTCAAGACGCTGGGCGGCAAGGGCAACATCGTCATCATCGAGGGCGTCAAGGGCTCGCTGACCAATGTCGACCGCGTCCGCGGCTTCAACGACGCGCTGAAGGAAAACGCCGGCGCAAAACTGCTGGCCTCGCAGCCCGGAAATTACCAGCGGCTTCAGGCGCTCCAGGTGATGGAGAATCTGATGCAGTCGAACGCGCAGATCGACGGCGTGCTCGCCGCCAATGACGCCATGGCCGTCGGTGCGATCGAGGCGCTCGACGGCGCCAACCGCAAGGCGCAGGTGATCGGCATCAACGGCACCAAGGAAGCGATCGACGCGATCAAGTCCGGCAAGCTGCTCGCGAGCGGCGACTACAACGGATTTTTTCAGGGATGCCTTGGCACCATGATGGCGATCCGCTCCCTGCGCAACCAGCCCGTCATTGCCGAGATCGTGCTGAAGCCGACCGTGATCACCAAGGACAATTACCAGCCGTTCGACGTGCCGCTGGAGCAACGGAGCTGCCCGACTTTCGAGGAAGCCAGCAAGCTCGGCGGCAAGTAACCAGGCGCACCCATCACGACAAGCCCGGACGGCCGCAGCCGCGGCCGTCCCAAGAAACGGACGCATAAACGGAGACCATCATGCTGTTCGCCATTCACGCCCTCGACCGCGCCGGCGCGCTGCCGATCCGGCTCGCCAATTACGACGCCCACAAGGCTTTCCTGAGCGACACCTCGCGCTTCAGCGTCGAGATCGTGATGTCGGGACCGCTGGTCTCCGACGACGGCGCGACCATGATCGGCAGCCTGTTCCTGATCGAGGCGCCTGGCCGCAGCGAGGTCGAGGCTTTCAACCGAGCCGATCCGTTTGCGGCGGCCGACATCTGGGACAAGGTCACGATCACGGGCTTCCTGCGCCGCCAAGGCTGAAAGGCGGCTCAACAAAAGCGCGAAAACAACCCCATGCACAGTAAGAACGGGGTTGTTTTTACACATGAATTTTCGTCGCAAACGTCTTTGACTCGTCGGGCAGAACAGGAGCGGAGTGCCATCCTTGCCCGATTGTCGCCCCTACGCCTCGATCCAGAGCTTCGCCGCGGCCCCAACGGCTAGCCGCTCGCCACCGCGGCACCTTCTTCGAGATGACAGGCCACCCACTGCTCGGGGCCGGCCGCGCGCAATGTCGGCTCCTCGGTCCGGCAGCGATCGAACACGAGCGGGCAACGGGTGTGGAAGCGGCACCCGCTCGGCGGGTTGATCGGACTCGGCACGTCGCCCTTGAGGATGATCGGATTGCGCTGGGCCCCCGGCTCCGGCAGCGGGACCGCCGAGAGCAGCGCCTTGGTGTAAGGATGCTTTGGCGCGGCGAAGATCTCGTAGCGCGGCGCCACCTCGACGATCTTGCCGAGATACATCACCGCGACGCGATGGGTCATGTGCTCGACGATCGCGAGGTCGTGGCTGATGAACAGCAGCGCCAGGCCGAACTCGCGCTGGAGATCCTGCAGCAGATTGACGATCTGGGCCTTGACCGAGACGTCGAGCGCCGAGACCGCCTCGTCGCAGACGATCAGCTCGGGCTCGGCGGCGAGCGCCCGCGCGATGCCGATGCGTTGGCGCTGGCCGCCGGAAAATTCATGCGGCCTGCGGTTCAACGCCTCGCGCGGCAGGCGCACGGTGTCCATCAGCGCGGTCACGCGGGTTTCAAGGTCGATCGCGGATTTGGCGAGGCCGAAATTGCGGATCGGCTCGGCCAGGATGTCGCGCACGCGCATGCGCGGATTGAGGCTCGAGAACGGGTCCTGGAACACCACCTGCACGCGGCGGCGCATCTGGCGCATCGTGCTCGGATGGGCGTCGTCGATGCGCTGGCCGTCGAGGATGACCTGCCCCGACGTGATGTCGAACAGTCGCAGGATCGCGCGGCCGACCGTTGATTTCCCGCAACCGGACTCGCCGACCAGCGAGAGCGTCTCGCCGCGCGCGATCTCGAACGACACGCCGTCCACCGCATAGACCCATTCGGACTTGCGGCTGAACATGCCCTTTTTGACCGGAAAGTGCTTCTTGAGGTCGTTGACCTGGAGCAGTGGGGGGCTCATGCCGCGACCGCTCCCTTGGCTGCATAGTGGCAGGCCGCGACGTGACGTGGCCCCTTCTCTTCGAGCCCCGGCGCGTACTGGCGGCAGAGATCGGTCGCGAGCGCGCAACGTCCGGCGAAGACGCAGCCGACGATAGGCTTGCGCAGATCAGGCACCTGCCCGGGGATCTCTGTCAGCCGCCTCGCGGTGCCGGTCAGCGACGAGCCGAGCCGCGGCACTGCGCCGAGCAGGCCCTGCGTGTAGGGATGACGCGGCGAACGGAACAGTTCCGCCACCGGCGCTTCTTCGACCTTGCGCCCGGCATACATGACCATGACGCGCTCGGCGATCTCGGCGACCACGCCAAGATCGTGGGTGATCAGGATGATCGCCGCGCCGACCCGGTGCTTGAGGTCCAGCATCAATTTCAGGATCTGCGCCTGGATCGTCACGTCGAGCGCGGTGGTCGGCTCGTCCGCAATGAGAAGCTTTGGATTGCAGGCAAGTGCAATGGCGATCATGACGCGCTGGCGCATGCCGCCGGAGAGCTGGTGCGGATATTCCCGCACGCGACGCTTCGGCTCGGGAATGCCGACCAGAATCAACATCTCGATGGCGTGCGCCTCGGCGGCCTCACTATCCAGGCCTTGGTGGATCATCAGCGTCTCGCGGATCTGACGCCCGACGGTCAGGACCGGGTTGAGGCTGGTCATCGGTTCCTGGAAGATCATCGAGATGTCGTTGCCGCGGATCGCACGCATCTCGCGGTCGGACATTTGCAGCAGGTCCTTGCCCGCGAAGCGGATGCTGCCGGCGATCCTGCCCGGCGGTTCCGGGATCAACCGCATCAGCGACATCGAGGTCACCGACTTGCCGCAGCCGGACTCGCCGACGATGGCGAGCGTCTCGCCCTCGTTGACATGGAACGACACGCCTTCAACCGCGCGGTTGATGCCGCTGGGCGTCCGGAAGTGGGTCTGGAGGTTCTCAACTTCGAGCAGCGCCATCGTGATCAGCCCCTTGACATCAGAGGCTCTTGGCCATGCGCGGATCGAGCGCATCGCGAAGGCCGTCGCCGAGCAGGTTCACGGCAAGCACGGTGACGGACAGGAAGGCCGCCGGAAAGAACACGATGTAGGGTTTGACCTGCCACAGCGCCCGCCCCTCGGCCATGATGTTGCCCCAGGACGGAATGGTCGGCGGCGTACCAGCGCCGATGAAGGACAGGATCGCCTCGGTGATCATCGCGCTGGCACAAATGTAAGTCGCCTGGATCAGCATCGGCGCCAGCGTGTTGGGCAGGATATGGCGCAGGATGATCATCGGTGTGCGCGTGCCGCAGGCCACTGCCGCATCCACGTAGGGCTGCTCGCGCAGCGAGAGCACGACGCTGCGCACGAGGCGGGAGACGCGCGGGATTTCGGCGACGGTGATCGCGAGAATGACGTTGCCGACGCTGCCGCGTGTCAGCGCCATCAGCGCGATCGCCAGCAGGATCGGCGGGATCGACATCAGGCCGTCCATGAAGCGCATCAAGATGCCGTCGGCCCAGCGGATGAAGCCGGAGACGATGCCGATGGCGAGACCGGCCGCGGAGGCGAAGATCGCAACGGACAAGCCGACCGTGAGCGAGACCCGCGCGCCGAACAGCACGCGTGAATAGATGTCACGGCCGAGAACGTCGGTGCCAAACCAGTAAAGCGCCGACGGTGCGCGGGTCCGCTTGGCCGGCGCAAGTGCGGTCGGATCCACCGTTCCAAGATAAGGCGCAAAGATCGCGATCAGAACGAGCAACAGCAGCAACGTGCCGCCAATGGCAACGGTGGGATGGCCGCGCAGCAGCCCGACGAAGCCGCGCCGGATCGTAACCGGCCGGAGGATCTCAGGCAGTTGCGGCGCGAGGACGAAGCCCGCCGGCAGCGCTTGCGGATTGACGGTCGTATCGGTCAATAGCGGATCCTCGGGTCAACGAGCGTATAAATGACGTCGATCATCAGATTGACGAGGACGTAGACGAAGCTGAACAGCAGCACGATGCCCTGGATTACGGGATAATCGCGGCGCAGGATCGCGTCGATCGTGAGCCGGCCGAGGCCGGGAATCGCGAAAACGCTTTCCGTGACGACCGCGCCGCCGATCAGCAGCGCGATGCCGATGCCGATCACCGTGACGATCGGCACCGCCGCGTTCTTCAGCGCGTGGACGAACAGGATGCCGCCCTGTCCGAGGCCCTTGGCGCGCGCGGTGCGGATATAATCCTGCTGCAATACTTCGAGCATGGTGGCGCGCGTGATACGGGCGATCAGCGCGATGTAGACACAGCCGAGCGCGATCGCCGGCAGGATCAGGTTTTGCAGCCAGGGCCAGACGCCCTGGGCGAGCGGCGTATAGCCTTGCACCGGAAGCCATTCGAGCTCCAGCGCGAAGACGTAGGCGAGGACATAGCCGACGACGAAGACCGGCAGGGAGAAGCCGAACACGGCAAAGGCCATGATGGCCCGGTCGATCAGGCTTCCCGCCTTCCAGGCCGCCAGCACGCCGAGCGGCACCGCGACCACGATCGTGAGCAGGAGCGTGACCATCATCAGCGACAGCGTCGGCCCGAGACGCTGCCCGATCATGGTCGAGACCGGCAAATTGGTGAAGATCGAGGTGCCGAGATCGCCATGCAGAATGCGCCAGACCCAACTGCCGAACTGGATCAGGAAGGGTCGATCGAGGCCGAGGCTCTGACGGATACGCTCCACATCCTCCGGACTTGCCTGATCGCCTGCGATCACCACGGCGGGATCTCCCGGCGCGATGTAGAGCAGGCTGAACACGAACAGCGCGACGATGGCCATCACTGGCAAGGTCGAGGCGATACGCCGGAGGATGTAGGATAGCATCTGGCTTCAGCGCAAGGTCATGCGGATTTCGACACGCCCCAGAAGAACGGCAGCGGCCCCTTTGTGATGCCGGAGACGTTCTTGCGCCAGGCCGTGTAGCTGAGGAAGAAGCCGGTCGGCGCGTAGACGACGTCCTCGAGCGCGACCTTGTTGAGACGAGCGACCGCGGCCTTCTCCTCGTCGAGGCCCTTGGCCTCGAACCAGGACGTGACCTCCTTTTCCGTGCCGGGGCTGTTCGGCCAGCCGAACCAGGCCTTGTCGCCGTTGGCGCGAATGGCGGTATAGGGCGCCGGATTGATGCAGTCCGAACCCGCATGCCAGGTGTGGAACATGTTCCAGCCGCCCTGTCCGGGCGGCGTCTTTTGCGCGCGACGCGAGCCGACCGTGCCCCAATCGGTCGCGACGAAGTCGACATTCATGCCGAGCTTCTTCAAGAGATCGGCGGTCACATCGCCGAACGCCTTGGTGATCGGCTGGTCCTGCGCCACCAGGCAGGTCACCGGCTGGCCGGAATAACCGCTCTCGGCGAGCAGCTTCTTGGCAGCGTCAAGATCGCGCTTGCCCTTGAGGACCTCGCCGCCCGCCTCGGTGTAGAGCGGCGTATCCGGTGTGAAGAAGCCGGGCAGCGACTTCCACAGCGAATTGTCGTCACCGACGAGCGCGCGCATATAGTCTTCCTGGCTCATCGCCATCAGCACTGCGCGCCGCGCCCGCACGTCGTTGAAGGGCGGATACAGGAAGTTCATGCGGAACGAGCCGACATTGCCGAGCGGATCGCCGATGTCGACGCTGATGTTCTTGTTGTTCTTGAGGACCGGGACGAGATCGGCGATGGGGTTCTCCCACCAGTCGATCTCGCCGTTTTGCAACGCGGCCGCGGCGGTCGCCGGATCCGGCATCACGATCCATTCGACGCGGTCGAGCAGCATCTGCTTGCCGCCGGCGAGCCACGACGCCTTCTCCTGCCGCGGTACATAGTCGGCAAACTTCTCGAACACGGCTTTCGCGCCGGGGACCCACTCGCCCTTGGCAAACTTCATCGGCCCCGAGCCGACATAATCGCCGATCTGCTTGAACGGGTCGGTCTGCGCGATGCGCTCCGGCATGATGAAGGCGCAGGGCGAGTTGTTCTTGCCAAGCGCATAGAGCATCTTCGGGAACGGCTGCTTCAGCACCCATTTGAAAGTGCGATCGTCGACAGCAGTGAGTTCCTGCTGCAGTGCCTTGAGCATCAGCCCCATCGGATCGCGCGCCGCCCAGCGGGTGAGACTCGCAACGACGTCCTTGCTCCGCACCGGCTCGCCGTCGTGGAATTTGAGGCCCGGCCGCAATTTGAACGTCCAGGTGGTGCCGTCGTCGGTCACTTCCTCGGACTCGACCATCTGCCGCTGCGGCTGGAGCGCGGAATCGACGCCGTAGAGCGTATCCCAGACCAGCGCGGCGGCATTGCGCACGACATATTGCGTGCCCCAGATCGGGTCGAAATTGGCGAGGTTTGCTTGCGGCACGAAGCGCAGGGTGCGCGCGGAGGCGCCTTGTGCGATCGCCGGGGCCGAGAGGCCGCTCAATGCCAGACCGCCCGCGCCGGCCAGTCCCTTCAATACGGTCCTGCGATCCATGAAATCCTCCCAATAGTGCCGTGATGCCGGCCATCGTTGGCCAAGAACAGGTGAAACCAGAGCTCATTGGCGTGCAAATGGTATGCCACTAACCGGACCTTCGCCAGCGGGATATCCGCACCATTTGGGCCGGGCGAGACCTCAAAGCGCAGCCGCCAGCACTGGCCCGGTCTCGATATGCGGAATCGCCTCGACGAGCTTGCGCGTGTAGTCGGTCTTGGGATTGTCGAACAGCGCCCGGCTCTCGCCCTGCTCCACGATGCCGCCATTGCGCAGCACGATAGTGCGATCGCAAAGCATGCGCACCACGTTGAGATCGTGGCTGACGAACAGCAGCGCGATGTCGTTCTCGCGCCTGAGACGATCGAGCAGTTGCAGTACCACCGCCTGAACGGATACGTCGAGCGCGGCGGTCGGCTCGTCCAGCACCAGGAGCCGCGGCCGGCAGGCGATGGCGCGCGCGATGCCGACGCGCGCCTTCTGGCCGCCGGAGAGCTGATGCGGAAAGCGCGGCAACAGATCCAGCTGCAGCCCCACACGCTCGGCGCAATCCTCCACCCGCTTGCGCAGCGCATCGCCCCCACGCATACGATCGAGCCGCATCAGCGGATGGGCGATGCAATCGAAGGCGGTGAAGCGCGGATTGAGGCTCTCGTTCGGGTCCTGGAACACCATCTGGATGTCTTTGCGGAAGCGCGAGCGATGAAAGTCGCGCGACGCCATGTGGCCGATCGACTGCCCGTCGAACACGATCTCGCCCTCGCTCGGATCGATCAGGCGGCAGATCATGCGCGACGTCGTGCTCTTGCCGGAGCCGGATTCGCCGACGAGGCCGACGCTCTCGCCGCCGGCCATCGTCATGGAGAAGTCCGCCACCGCCGCAGCGCCCTCGTCGAAGCGTTTTGCGAGCTTGCGCACCTCCAGCAGCGGCGGAGTCCCGTGAACGGGCTCCTGCCTGGGCCTGCTGACGACAGCCGCGTAGCCTTCCCGCTCCTCTTCCGTTACGAGGTCCGCGATCCCGGAGGTCGCGGTCGGCGACGCCGCCACCAGACGCCGGGTATAGGCGTGCTGCGGTGCGCCGAACAGCGTCCTGGGGCTAGCCTCTTCGACGATACGGCCGCGCTCCATCACCGCGATACGGCGACAATATCGCGCCGCTAACCCGAGATCGTGCGTGATCAGGATCGTCGCCATGCCGCGCGCGGCGGCAATCTCCGCCAAAAGGTCCATCACCACCTTCTGCGTGGTGACGTCGAGCCCGGTCGTCGGCTCATCGGCGATCAAGAGCGCGGGATTGCAGGAGATCGCGATCGCGATCATCACGCGCTGGCACATGCCGCCGGAGAGCTCGTGCGGATAGGCGTTCATCCGCGTCTCGGGGTCGCGGATCTGGACGGCGCGCAACAGCTCCAGCGCCTCGGCGCGGGCGGCGTCCTTCGATATCCGCTTGTGCGTGAGGATCGCGTCCGCGATCTGCAGGCCGATCGCGCGGATCGGGTTGAGCGCCGCGCGCGGGTTCTGAAAGATCATCGACATCGCGGCGCCCTGGAGCTGACGGAGATCGTCACGCCTGAGTTTTGTGACGTCTTGCCCGCGAAACAGGATTTTTCCGCCGGTGACGCGCCCGGCTGCATCGAGCAGTCGCGTCGTGGCAAAACCGGTGACCGACTTGCCCGATCCGCTTTCGCCGACGAGGCCAAGCATCTCGCCGGCCTCGACCTTGAGCGTCACGCCGCGCACGGCCTCGACCATTCCGCGCCGCGTCGAGAACGAAACGTGGAGATCGTCGATCCTGAGCAAGTCCTCGCTCATGTGCGCATGCGCGGATCGAGAATGTCCCGCATCCCGTCACCGAGGAGGTTGAAGCACAGCACGGCCATCATCAACGCGAGGCCCGGAAAGGCCACCAGCCACCACCGCCCCGTCGAGATGAAGCGGGCGCCCTCCGCGACCATGATGCCCCATTCCGGTGTCGGCGGCTTGACGCCAAGGCCAATGAAGGACAAGCCGGCGGCGTTCAGGATCGCCCAGCCGAGGTTGAGCGAGATCTGCACCGCCATCGCCGGCAGGATGTTCGGCAGCAGGAAGCGCAGCACCACCGAGAAATGGCTCTCGCCACAGGAACGCGCCGCCTCCACCCAGCCGACATTGCGCCGGACGTTGACCTCGGCGCGCGCGAAGCGGATGTAGAACGGCAGATTGATGATCGCGGTCGCAATCACAATGTTCTCGATCCGGTTGCCGAGCGCCGCAACCATCGCCATGGCCAGAACGAACAGCGGAAAGGCCATCATGACGTCGACGAAGCGGCCGACCGAACGGTCGAGCCTGCCGCCGGCATAGCCGCAGAAAGAGCCGACGACGGCGCCGATCACGAAGGAGATGCCGACCGCCGAGACCGCGATGGCAAGGTCGAGGCGTGCCGCAACGACGAGGCGGCTGAACACGTCGCGCCCGAGCTGGTCGGTGCCGGCAAGATGCGCCGCGCTCGGCGGTTGCAGGGCCTCCGAGACATTGGAGACGACGGGATCATAGGGCACCAGCCACGGTCCGAAGATCGCGACCAGGACAAACAGCAGGACACCCGCCGCGGCGACACCGGTCAGCGGGTTGCCGCGCAAAATCCAGACCGAATGGCGGAGGGTTGCGCTGGTCATCCGATCGACACCCTGGGATCGGCGATACCGTAGCAGATGTCGACGACGAGATTGACCAGCACGAAGATGCCAGCCATCAGCAGGACGAAACCCTGCACCGGCGCATAGTCGGACGATAGCAGCGCGTCGAGCGCGTAGGAGGCAACGCCCGGCCAGGAGAACACCTTCTCCACCAGGACATTGGCGCCAAGCATGGTCGAGAACACGATGCCGGCAATGGTGATGACGGGCAGGATCGCATTACGCAGCGCATAGGTGACGACGACCTTCTGCCAGGACAATCCGACCGAGCGCGCCGTGCGCACGAAATCGCTGCCGAGCGAGACCAGCATCGAGGCACGCGTGATCCGCGCCAGCGGCGCGATCACGAACAGGGCCATGCTCAGCGCAGGCAGGATCAGCTGCTTGCAGGCCGCCCACCAGCCCTCGATGTCTCCCGCGAGCAGGAAATCGATCGACAGGAATCCGGTGCGCTGCGGCGGCAGCGAGGTGAAGACGTCGATCCGCCCGGTCGGGTCAGGCGCAAGACCTAGCAGATAGTAGAACACATAGATCAGCAGCAGGCCCGACACGAAGGTCGGCACGCAGACGCCGAGCGCACAGAACAGCCGCACGCCGTGATCGACCAGCGATCCCGGCTTCAAGGCTGCGACCACGCCGAGTGGCACCGCCGCGATCAGCGCGATCAGGAGCGCCGTGAAGGTCAACTCCAGCGAGGCCGGCAGCCGTTCGCGCAGATCCTTCAGGACCGGCTGTCCCGTCATCATGGAGCGGCCGAGATTGCCGCGGCCGATATCGGACAGATAGAACACGAGCTGCTCCGGCACCGACTTGTCGAGCCCCATCTGCTTGCGGATCTGCTCGATCTCCTCCTTGCCGGCATTGGGCCCGGAGGCGAAGAACACCGCGGGATCTCCGGGGAGGACCCGCATCAGGAGAAAGGTGAAGACCAGCACGCCGAACAACGCCGGCAGCGACGACAAAAGCCGCCTCCCCGCCCGCACCACCGTCGCACCAAGTCCGGTCATCACCTTTCAGAGCTCCTCCAATTTTTCGGATGTCACTTGCGGCTGACGTCGCGATAGTCGACCTGACGATGGAACTCGTAGGTATAGCCCTCGATCGAGGCCGCCATTACGGCGTCCTGATTGGGCTGCCACAGCGGGATCTGCGGCATCTCGCTGAAATGGATCGCGTTGAGCTTGCGGCCATCCTCCTCGTACTTGGCCTTGTCGGGCTCGAAGCGCGCTTCCTGCGCGATCGTCGCCAGTTCCGGATTGTTGATCGAGCTGTAGTTCCAGCGCTGATTGCCGGTGTAGAAGTTGCGGTAGAAGTAATCGGTCGAGGGCAGCCAGGCGACGATGCCTTCCGTGAACAGGGGCAGCTTCTTCTCGTTGATCTGCGTCGACATCTGCGCATCCGGCAGCTTCTGGATGTCGACCTTGATCCCGATCTTGGCAAGCGATTCCTTCACGAGGGCCGCCATCGGCTCCGCGGTCGAGGCCTGGCCGACGTTGAAGCTGAAGGTGGTTGAAAAACCCTCCGGGAGTCCCGCGGCCTTCAGATATTCCCTCGCTTTGTCGAGATCGGTCTTCACCGGCGCCTGGAACGGATAGATCCCGTTCAGGGGCTTGCCATCCGGCCATGTCGCACCGAACAGCGGCGCGCCGCGACCGAACAGGGCAGCCTTGAACATATCCTCATAAGGCAGCGCGAAAGCGATGGCGCGGCGGACGTTGACGTTGTCGAAAGGCGGGATCTGGTTGTTCATCGAGACGAAGGTGATCGAATTGTATTGCGGCGTCGAGATCACCTTGAGCTTGCCCTTGGCCTCGAGCGATTGCACGTCGCTGGCCTGGAGATCGACGACGAGGTCGGCGTCGCCGCGCTCGACAAGATTGGCGCGGGTCGCGGGCTCCGGCACGGACTGCACGATCACGCGCTTGAAGAAGGCCGGCTTGTTGGGCGAGCCGCGGTTCCAGTCCTCGTTGCGCTTGATGATCACCTGCTCGCCGGGCTTGAAGCTCTCGATCACATAGGCACCGCTGCCGGCAGTGTGCTCCTTCAGCCAAGCGGTGGCCCAGGGATCTTCTGGGGTCGCGTGCTCCTTGGCGACCTTCGAGTTGATGATCAGCGGGTAGACCGTCGCGAGATTCGGCAGCGCGAGCTTGTCGGGCTTCGGCAGCGTCACTTCGATCGTGAGGGGATCGATCACCTTGAACTGGTCGGCCGACGTCAGCGATCCCGTCAGCAACTGTGCCTTGCCAAGGATCGGCGCGGTGACGCAGCGATCGAGAGACCATTTCACGTCCTCGGCGGTCACGGGCGAGCCGTCCTGGAACTTGGCATCCTTGCGCAGACGGAACGTCAGCTTCAGTCCATCCGAGCTGACGTCGTAGGATTCGGCGAGCTCGCCGGTGATCTTGTCGAGATCGAACACCCATTTGCCGTTGAGCTGCTTGCGGCCGAACGCCACCAGGCGGTCGTAGGTGCTCATGCTCAGCGCGAAGGATTCGCGCGTCGAGCCCGGGATGTTGGGATCGAGCGTGTTGACGGATGCGCCGGTGACATAGCGCAACGTCTCGGCCCTGGTTTGCGCTTGCGAAGGCGCAGTGGCGATGAGCAACAACGCGGTGGTGGCGAGCACGGAGGATGCCGACCTGAAAGACACAAAACGCATTCGTTTTCCCCAAAAATCTCGACAAGAACGCCGACAGGACAGGTTAAGAAAGAAGCAAGTTGCGCGCCAGTCTCATGATGCGCTGTTGTGGACGCTTTGTCGCGGCGGCGCATGGACGATCATCGCGATTCTTCCATTTTTCGCGCTGGCCGCGTGACCACGGCCTGCGGCACGTCATAGGCGCGAAGCGAGGCCCAGTGCCGTTCGACATCGGCGCGGAACAGGCCGCGCGTCAGGCCATTCACCAGCTTCGGCACCGCGGTCGTCATCGCGTTGATCGACGATCCCGACGGGCCAAAACTCATGGTGGAGGCGATGGCGAAGAGATGGATGTTCGAGATCCACGGCGTCTCGCCCGCGACGCGCTCGGTGAAGGCGTAATCGTCGGCGAGATAGGGAAAGCGGCCGAGCCGCGCGTTGCGCTCGGTCTCCGGGGGCTGGTAGCGGTCGGCCCAGATTGCGATATTGCCGGCAAATGCGCGCAGCTCGCCACGGCCGGCAAAATCCATGTCGATGCCGGTGCCGCAGATGACGAAATCCGCAGGTATGGCGCCGCGCGGCGTTTGCAACTCAATACCCTTGCCGGTCTCGCGTGCGGCCTCAAGCGGCGCGCCCTCGTGCAATGTGAAATTGGCGTGATTTGCGCAGCGATCGTAAGTCGCCTGCGGAAAGCCTTCGCGCATCTCGAGGATGGAGCGCATGAAGCGCCAGCGCCAGGCATCGTCGAGATCGCTGAGATGCCGGAGGAAGCCGCGAAAGGTCAGCCAGCGATAGGGCTGGATTACCTGGATCTGTGCGCGGCGGCATAGCAGGTGTACCTCTGCGGCGCCGGCTTCCAGCGCGGTTGCCGCGTTGTCGAAGGCAGATGCGCCGGCGCCGATCACGGCGACGCGCTTGCCGCGGAGGTTTTCGAAATCGATATCGTCGTCGACTGTTGCGACCGAGCTCACGGGCAGATGGCTCAGCGGCTCGGGGATCATCCAGCTCCCCATTCCCTCCTGCCCCGTCGCCAGCACGATCTTGCGCGCATGGAGCGTCTCGACGCCATCGCCACGCTTCACGCGTGCGGCCAGCAACCCGTCTGCGGCCGGCCGGATTTCCAGGAGCTCGCAGCCGTTGCGCACGGGCAGGCCGATCGTGCGCCGTAGCCAGAGCAGATACTCAGCCCAGTGCCCGCGCGGGATCAGGTCGAGTGTCTGCCAGCTCTCCTTGCCGAAGCGGGCCTCATGCCAGGACTGATAGGTCAGGCTGGGGATATCGAGGTCAGGACCGGTATAATCCTTTGGGCTGCGCAGCGTCGGCATGCGGGCATAGGTGAGCCACGGGCCTTCCATCCCCTCCTCGGCCTTGTCCAGCAGCAGAATGTTGCTGACACGGGAGCGCATCAGGCCGAAGCCGATGGCGATGCCGGATTGGCCGGCGCCGATCACGAGCACATCCAGCGCCGGCTTGCCGTCCGGTCCCGTCTTCGGTTCGAGCCAGGCGGCACCGGGATGCGCGATCCGCGCGATATCGGCGCGAACGTCAGCTTCGAGCTCTGTCAGTGTATCGCTCATGCCGCGAGCCAGCCTCCGTCGACCACCATCACGGTGCCGGTGGTAAATGAGGACGCATCGCTTGCGAGATGCAGCGCCGCTTGCGCGATCTCCTCGGCCTGACCGAACCGCTTCATGGCATGGCGATTGCGGGAGGTTTCGCGCACCTCGTCCGCATTGGCGTGACGGGCAAAGCTGCGGCGAAGCATCGGCGTGTCGATCGCACCGGGTGCAATGGCGTTGACGCGAATGCCGTCGGTTGCGAAATCCACCGCCATCGTCCGGGTCAGGCTGATAATCGCGCCCTTGGCCGCAATATAGGCGCTGTTGCCCTTGCCGCCGGCGATCGCAAGCTGCGATGCCAGCGTGATGATCGAGCCGCCCTTCTGCCGCTGCATCTGCGGCACGGCCGCCCGCGCCCACAACCAGGTGCCGCCGACATTGGTTCGGAACACCGCGTCCCAATCTTCAAGGCTGGTCGTCAGCACTGTGCCGCCGCAGGAAAAGCCGGCGGCAGTCATGAGGATGTCGAGCCGGCCGTGCCGTGCCACGACGTCGTTTGCAACAGCCCCGGCGAAATCGGCATCGCCGACGTCGCCAACATGTGTCATGGCCTCGCCGACCAGGCTCAGGGTCTCCTGAAGGCCGGCGGCATCGCGATCGACCAGAGCGAGATGCGCGCCTTCGTCGGCAAACAGCTTCGCGCTGGCGCGGCCGATGCCGGAGCCTGCGCCCGTAATGATGGCCGTGCGCCCCTGCAGCCGCATCAGAGACTCTCCTTGTGCTGCGTCCACCAGGCGCTCATGGCTGCGGCGGAGTCGGCGCAGCCGAACCTCGCCTGCCAGCCGAATTCATCCGCCATCCGGTTCACCGACAGCGGCGCACGATGGGGCCCATGCAGCTTGATGATGGTTTTCTCGCCGGGCGCCGCGAGCCGGCACTCCAGGCCGGGATGCAACGCCGCAAAGGCCTCGCCCCATTGCAGCGCCGGCCATAGCGCGCCACTGGAGATGTTGTAGAGCCGATGGCGCGGCCGCTCGGCTTCGATCAGCAGTGCGACGGCCTCGGCCGCATCCGGCGCGTAGATCCAGTCCCTCATGCCCGCTTCAGGCATGATCGCCGGCTCGCCGCGCGCGAATGCCGCCAGAATCTGGAACTGGAGGCTTGGCGTGTCGCGCACGGAGCTCGGTCGCTCCCACGGCCCGAACAGGGCGCTCAGCCGTACACTCAGGAAATCGCCGCCGAAGAGCTCGGCGTGACGCGCAACCGATCGCTCCGATGTGAACTTGCTGATGGCGTAGAACGAGACCGGATCGCAAGGCGTGTCCTCGTCCAGAATCGCGACCCGCGCACCCGCAGCACCGTAGGCCGATGCCGAGGAGAGATTGACGACGCGACGAACGCCATGCCGGATAGCAGAGAGCAGGATCGGGATCTGCGCCATCACATTGATCTCGAGAACGCGCGCGGTCGATGCCCTCTCCAGTTCATCACCGGCGGTGATGGCCGCCCCGAGCACGATCGCATCAACGCCTTCGGCGATCAGGGCATCGATGGCATCTGCGTCGGTGATATCGCCCTGCACGGCTTTGAGCCGGGCGCCGTAGTCGGCAAGAGATCGCCGCGCGGATGGTGGCAACTCTGCGCGGTCATAAAGCGTGACGTCGTGGCCGCGCGCGAGCAGCGCCTCCGCAACGTTGAGGCCGACAAAGCCGGTGCCGCCGAAGATGACGATCTTCATCGCGCGCGATCCGCCGTCACAGCAGGTTTGCTCCGAAATTGCGCTCGGGATCCATGTCGGCCACGAGCCGGCCGGTGGGCTTGGCCGCCTCGCCGCCGCTGCGTGCCAGGAACTGGCCGCTGCCGGCGCTCGCGAGGCACTTGTTGCCGTCGATGATCACCCGACCGCGCGACAGCACCGACATCGGCCAACCCTTCAGCTTCCGTCCCGCAAACGGTGTGTAGCCGGCGAGATCGTGCATCATCTCGTCGGCGATCACGGTCTCACGATCGGGATCCCAGATCGCGATATCGGCATCAGCGCCGACCGCGATCGAGCCCTTGCGCGGATGCAGATTGTAGATCTTGGCCGGCGCCGTCGAAGTCAGCTCGACGAACTTTTCCAGGCCCAACCGCCCCTTCGACACCATTGCGTCGAACAGTAGCGGCAGCCGCAACTCCAATCCCGGGAGGCCATTGGCGACCTGCTTGAAGTTGGGATTGGGACCGGCACGCAGCTTGCCGGTCTCGTCGTAGCGATACGGCGCGTGATCCGACGAGATGGTCTGGAGATCGCCCAGCGATAGCGCCTGCCACAGCGCCTCCTGGTCCGAATGCGTCCGCGGCGGCGGGCTGCACATCCACTTGGCGCCTTCCGCCCCGGGCTTGTCGAGATCGGCGGCGGTCAGGAACAGATATTGCGGACAGGTCTCGGCAAACACCTTCAGCCCCTGCCCGCGGGAGTCGCGGATCACCTTGGCGCCTTCGGCAGTCGAGACATGGAAGATCATGATGGGCTGGTCGATCAGCGCGGCCATGCCGATCAGCCGGGTGAAGGCCTCCGCCTCGGACACGCGGGCGTGGCTGACGGCGTGATATTTCGGCATCGTGTAGCCGCGCGCGAGCAGGCGCTTCACCATCCAGGCGATGATGCCGTGGTTTTCGGCATGGGCGCACAACATCGCGCCGGACTGGCGCGCGGCCAGAAGGATATCCAGCAGCGGCTCGTCGTCGACCTTGAGCCGGTCATAGGTCATGAAGATCTTGATCGACGCATGCCCCTGCTTCACCAACGCGGGGATATGCTCCTCGACCGTTTCTTTGGTCGCATCGGCGATGATCATGTGAAAGGCGTAGTCGATCACGGCGCCCTTCTTCGCCAGCGCGTGATAATCCTCGACCACCTGCGGCAGCTTCATGCCGACGTGCTGGGCGGCGAAAGGAATCACCGTGGTCGTGCCGCCAAAGGCAGCCGAGACGGTCGCGCTCTCAAAGGTGTCGGCATTCATGATGCTGGCCGCGGACAATTGCTCGATATGGGCGTGGCTGTCGACGCCGCCGGGCAGAACCAGCTTTCCGCGCGCGTCGATCTCGCGCTTCGCCGCCGGAAGCCCGCGGCCGATAGCGGCGATGGTCTCGCCGGAGATCGCGACGTCGGCCTCGAACACGTCGGTCGTGGTGGCGACGCGGCCGCCGCGGATGATCAGGTCGTAAACTGGTTCAGTCATGAGGCACTCCGTGATAGCCTAAAGCCAAGTGATCGCCATTCCGCAGGAAAACCATCATGGCCCGGCCGCGCATTCTCGTCATCAATCCGAATTCCAACCCCGCGGTCACGCAGGGGCTGGAGGACGCGCTGAAGCCGCTCGGTTTCGAGGGCGGCCCCGAACTGGTCTGCCAGACGCTGGCCGAGGGACCGTTCGGCATTGAAAGCCAGGCCGATGTCGATGGCGTCGCGATGCCGCTGCGCCGGCTGGTCGAGGGCGACAACAGCTCGGCCGCCTTTGTCATCGCCTGTTACAGCGATCCCGGGCTTCAGGTCTGCCGTGAAGGCACCGACCGGCCCGTGTTCGGCATCGCCGAGTGCGGCGTGCTGACGGCGCTGGCCCGCGCCGAGACCTTTGGCGTCATCGCGATCGCCCAACGCTCGATCCCGCGTCACATGCGCTATCTCAGGCAGATGGGACTGACCGAACGCCTCGCCGGCGAGCGGCCTCTCAACATGAGCGTCGCCGAAACCGCCTCGGGCGAAGGCACGCTGGCCAGGATGATCGAAATCGGCCGCGCGCTGCGCGACGAGGACGGCGCCCGCGCCATCGTGATGGGCTGCGCCGGCATGGCGCGCCATCGCCGTCCCCTCGAAGACGCGCTCGGCATTGCCGTGATCGACCCGACGCAGGCGGCCGTCACGATGGCGCTGGGTACGGTGCAATTCTCGAATCACTAGGCGTCCTTCAGCTCTTTGGCGTCCTGCCGCGCGATCCATTGCGCGTGGCTCTCGCGGACAAGCGTGAACGTGTCCCGCTGCGTCGTATAGAGATTGCCGAACATGCGACCGATCGGGCGGTAGGCGTCGAGGTCGACATACATGTTGGCCTCGTTGACGAGGCCCTCGCGGGCGTGAACCCGGAGCACTTCGCCGACGAGCAGTTCGCGATCGGGCGAGAAGGTCAGCGCGACATGGCGCCGGCATTCGAGCGCGAAGGGCGCTGCGGCGAGGCGCGGTACCTTCACGTCGATTGAGGGAAGGGTCGCGAGCCCTGCCGCAGCGACCTCGCTGTCACCGGACGGGAAATCGACCGCGCAGTCATTCATCGCTGCGGAGAGCGCCTCATCAACCATGTGAACGACGAACTCGCCGTCGCGATGGATGTTGCGGGTGGTGTCCTTCGGGCTGTGATCCGGCTTGTGTTGAAGCCCGAGCACGATCAGCGCCGGACTCTCCGAGAACACGTTGAAGAAGCTGAACGGCGCAGCGTTGACCGCCCCGTTCGCATCGAGCGTCGTCACCAGCGCGATCGGCCGCGGCACCACCACGCCGCAAAGCAGCTTGTAGCGATCGCGCGGATCGAGCTCGCGTAACAATATGCCCGATGTGGTCTGGCCAGTCATCGACGTTACTTCTCCGGCGGCGGCACCGCGCCGGTTCGGCTGGTGATCAGGCCGTAGTGCTCGATGCGGCGGTGCTGTGCGAAATTGAAGATCGTGGTCTTGCCGAAGGTGGTGGCATCGAGGTCGCAGGCGTGGACCAGCAGCTCGTCCTCCTCCGTCTTCGCTTCGGCGACGATTTCGCCATTGGGATCGACGATCAGACTGCCGCCGAACAGCGGGTGTCCGTCCTCGTTACCGGCTTTGGCCACCGCGACGACCCAGGTCGCGTTCTGATAGGCGCCGGCCTGCGCCGAGAGGCGATTGTGGAACAGGCGTTTCTCGACGCCCTCATCGCTCCTCTCCGCATTCACGGACGGCGTGTTGTAGCCGATCAGCACCATCTCGACGCCCTGCAAGCCCATCACGCGATAGGTCTCGGGCCAGCGGCGGTCGTTGCAGATGGCCATGCCGATGATGCCGCCGAGCTCGCGCCAGACGTTGAAGCCGAGATCGCCCGGCTCGAAATAGCGCTTTTCCAGATGCTGGTGCGAGCGTTTGGTGTCGTATTCCACATGGCCGGGCAAATGGATCTTGCGATATTTGCCGACGATCTTGCCCGACTTGTCGGTGAGAACAGCGGTGTTGAAGTGATGTCCATCAGGCGTCAGCTCCGCATAGCCGAAATTCATCGCCATCTGGTGCTGCGCCGCGCGCTCGAACAACGGCCTCGTCGCAGCGTTCGGCATCTCGCGCTCGAACCAATTGTCGAACTCGGCCCGGTTCTCCACATACCAGCGCGGGAAGAAGGTCGTCAGCGCCAGTTCCGGATAGACGATCAGGTCGGCGCCCTTGCTCTTGGCTTCATCCATCAGCGCGATCATGCGCTTGACCACGGCCTCGCGGCTGTCGGCTTTCTGGATCGGGCCCATCTGAGCGGCGGCAACATTGACGATACGCATCAGCGATTTCCTGGTGATGTCTTCGAAGCTACAATTTCAATCACTTGCCGGCACGCGGCTGCATAACGCAGCGTCTCCCGGGCTTTCCGGCCGCCGCCTGCCGATCATCATAGTGTGCGCTGCACGATCCGCGCTCATTTTTGTTCCGCATCGGCAACATCCAGGCCGTGGTCCAGTGCATCCAGAAGCTGCTCGGCCTCATGCTCGGAGATCACGAGGGGCGGAGCGAGGAACAGCGAAGTCTGCTCGCCGCTGGTGCCGATCACGGCGCCTGCCTCCAGGGCCCGCTCCGCGACGCGCGAGGCGATCGGCACCTCGGTGGTGTCGGCGTGCCAGGAACGCCAGTCCGGCCCGTGCAGCTCCACGGTCCAGTGCAGCCCCTGCCCCGCCACGCGCTGCACGCTTGGATGTCTCTGCGCGATGGCGAGCAGGCGGCGGGCGAACAGCTTTTCGAGGTTCTTTACGTGCTCAAGAATCTTCTCTCCGCTGACGACCTTCAGGTAAGCGCTCACGGCGGCCATGCTGATCGGATGGCCGCGCAGCGTTCCGTAATTCTGCCAGCTCGTGCCATTGAGCCGTTCGACGATGGCTTTCGACACCACCACCGCGGCAACCGCCGCCGCGCCGCCGCCGAGCGATTTTCCGAGCGTCACGATGTCAGGGCGGCTTTCGGCGCCCTGGAATGCGAACCAGCGCCCAGCGCGGCCTGCGCCGGTCACCACTTCGTCTGCGATCCAGTAGGAGCCAACCTGCCGCGCGCACCGCGCCACCTCGTCCTGATAGGCGCCGTCGTAATAGATGCCGCCCTGCGTGTAGTCGATGATCGTCGCTGCGGTGTCCGAAAGCAGGCGCGTGGCATCGGCCAGATATTCGCGTGGGGGAACATTGTTGGCGGGCGCACCATAGATCGCGCCATCCGGCGCCGGCAATATCCGCACCGGCGCCATCGGCGCCGGCAGCTTCGAGCCGCCTGAGTGCACCGCGAGGCCGCCATGCCATTGCGGCTGCACGGTCATACTGCGCGACAGGCCTGTAATGCCGTGATAGGCGCGTTCGCGCGTTGCCAGCGCGGACCGCTGCGTCAGCGCCTGGCAAAGTGACAGCGCCATGTCGTTGGCCTCGCTGCCGCTGATGCAGAAGCGCACCGCACCGACCCAATCCTCTTCGCCCTTGAAGGCGATGGCCATCAAATCGTCAGCGGCCTGCTCGCGGCCGACCCAGGTCCACCCCTCGTTCACGACGGGCGTATCCGCGGCGCGGCGGATCGCCTCCACCATCGCGGGATGACGATGTCCGAGACCGCCGCCGGTGTTGCTGCCGTCGATGAGCTTGCGACCATCCGACAGATGAAAATAAACGCCCTCGCCGCCGACCACGGCCATGGGCGCGCTGTCGCCGGCATTCAGCCCGGTTCGCAACAATCTGCTCATTGCAATCCCTTCATTCCGCAGCCTCGGCGCCGTAGCCACCGCCGCCGCAGGTCTCGATGTTGACGAGATCGCCTTGCTGCAGCACCAGGTTCGACTTGCCGTCGATCGCGACGTTCGCGCCCTGCCGGATCAGCGAGATGCGGCAGGGCTTGCCGGGTTCGCCGCCCTGCATGCCGAACGGCGCGATCACCATGCGCTCGATGCAGGTGGTCAGATGCATCGACGGCGCCAGGATACGATAGGTGCGCACGACTCCGTCTCCGCCGCGATGGGCGCCCGCGCCGCCGGAATGCCTGCGAATGGCCTGCTGCTCGACTTGGATCGCGTAATTCGCCTCGATCACCTCGACCGGCGTATTCGAGGTGTTGGACAGATGCACCCGCGTCGCTGAGATGCCGTCCCGATCATGCCGCGCGCCCTCGCCACCGCCGTGGACCTCGTAAAGCATCTTCCATGAACCGTTTTGCCGCGGTTCGGCAAAAAACAGGACGCCCGCCGTGGTCGCCCCGCCGGCCGACAGACGCTCGGGAATGGTATCCTGCATCGCGCGGAAGATCGCATCGACGATGCGCATCGAGGTCTCGTGGTTGCCGGCCGCAACCGAGGCATTCCACCCCGGCTCCAGGATCGAGCCCGGGCGCGTGATGATGGTCAGCGGCCGCAACGCGCCCGCGTTCTGGTTCATGTCGCGCCCGCTCATGATGCGCGCGGCATAGGCTACCGCCGAGCGCGCCATGAACGGCGTGGTGTTGCAGAAATTCGAGACGCGGTCGCAGCTTCCCGAGAGATCGAAGGTCGCTTCGTCGCCTGCAATGGTGATCTTGACATGAATGCGCGCTGGCGCGGCGTTGACGCCGCCGTCGTCCAGATAATCCTCGCCCTCGTAGACGCCATCCGGCAGATCGCGCAACGCCTCGCGCATCTCGATTTCGGAGAGATCGTGCAGGCGCGCCTGCGCCGCCGTGAAGACTGCCTTGCCGTGCTCGCGGCAAAGCTCGAAGATGCGCTTCTCGCCGGCTTTCGTTGCGGCGATCTGGGCGAGAAGATCGCCCTCGCAGGATTCGGGATCGCGAACATTGGCCTTGAGCAGCTGCACGATCGGCGTATTGACGCCCGCTGCCGTGGCGATCAGAACCGGCGGAATGCGCATCGCCTCCTGGAAGGTGTCGATCGCTTTCGCAAAATAGCTGCCGGGCCAGGTGCCGCCGATATCGGGCCAATGCGCGAGGCTGACCGCGAACGCCACGATCTCGCCGTCGACGAAGACGGGGCGCACGACCTTGACGTCGTTGAGATGATTGCCGCCGAGCGGGCCGACATTGTAGATCAGTGCATCGCCTTCGTTCAGGCTGTCCCGCGGCACCACCTTCAACAATTCGAGAACCGTATAGGCCATCGCGCCGAGATGGATCGGGATGTCGCGGCCCTGCCCGACCAGGTCGCCCCGGCCGTCCGTGATCGCCGACGACAGGTCGCCGGCCTCGCGCAGCAGCGGCGAGCGCGCCGAGCGCGTCATCACCAGGCTCATCTCCTCGGCCGCGGCCGAGAGCCCGTGCCTGATGACCTCGACGACGAACGGATCGATCTTCATGGGGCCACCCGCGTCAGGAACAGATTGCCTGAAACGTCGGGCCGCGCCTGCCAGCCGGGCGGGACCACCACGGTCGACCATGCGTCTTCAATGATGGCCGGACCGCTGACAATCTCGGTCAACGAGGCGCGGTCGATGATGCTTGTTGCGATGTCGTGAAAGCCGTCGAACGAGCAGATGCGCTCGCCGGTGGAGACCGCCCTCACCGCGACGGACGGCCGGCTCACGACGGTGCGCGACGGACGGCGCGCCTGCACCCGCACGGATTCGATGACGCAGCTCTCGCCGGTCGCATAGCCGAACAGCTCGTGGTGCCGGGCCAGAAAATCCTTCTTCAGCGTGATGACGTCGAGCGGTCGCGCGAACGGCACCGGAATGGCGTCGTTCTGCGCGGCGTAGCGCATCAAGGCCACCAGCTCGACCTGAATCTCGGTCGCGGCCACGCCGTTGGCGACGAGCGGCGCCGAAGCATCGTCAATCAGCACCCCGATCCGTTCCGACACGCGGGCGAGGTCGATGCCGTCAAGCGCAGCACGCAAGGTTCGCTGCTGGAGGAAGCTGAAATCGGCAGTGAGACAGCCCAGCGCCGAAAAAGCACTTGATGCACTGGGAACGACGACCTCGGCAATTCCGTAGAGATCGGCAAGCCCCGCGGCGTGCATCGGGCCACCACCGCCAAAGGCGAGCAGCGTGCAGTCGCGTCCGTCGATGCCGCGCTCGACCGTGACGCGGCGGAGCGCACGCGCCATTGTCGCGTTCGCGACCTTGATGATGCCGAGCGCGGTTTCGGTCAGGCTCAGCCCCAAAGCGCGCGCGATCGGCGCGATGACGTCACTGGCTGCCTTGATATTGATTCCGATCCGATCGCCAAGCCTGGTTTCGGGATTGAGATAGCCGAGCACGGCGTTGGCGTCGGTGATGGTCGGCTCGGTACCGCCGCGGCCGTAGCAAGCCGGTCCAGGCTCTGAGCCGGCGCTTTCCGGTCCGACGGTCAGGCCGCCGGGACCATTGCGCACGATCGAGCCGCCGCCCGCGCCGATCGAGTGAACCGCAAGCATCGGCTGGCGCAGCGGCTTGTCGCCGAGCATGCGGCCGTCTGTCATCTCGGCCTGGCCGTCGACGATCAGGCACACGTCGGTCGTGGTGCCGCCCATGTCGAACGTCAGCATCCGCGATGTGCCGAGCTGGCGCGCGATGCTGACGGATGCGGAGACGCCGGCCGCCGGGCCCGACATCGCCATCACCAGCGGCCGCCGCTTCACGGCGGAGATCGGGACCATGGCGCCGGCCGAATGAAACACCTGCAGGCCGGGACCGATCGGCAGTCGCAGTTCCAGTTCGCTGAGATACTCCACCGCGATCGGCATGGCGGCCGCGTTGAACACGGTCGCCGAGGTCCGCTCGTATTCGCGCGCCTCGGGATTGACCTCGTGCGACAGCGAGACGTGGGCAACGACGCCCTTGAGCCGCTCGCCGAGCATTTTCTCGTGGACGGGATTGGCATAGGCGTGAAGCAGTGCGACCGCGACGCTCTGCACGCCGGTCCCCTTCAGCCAGGCCACCAGGCGCTCGATCTCCGCTTCATCCAACGCCTTCAGCACCCGGCCCTCGTGGTCGAGGCGCTCGGCGAGGCCAAAACATCGTTCGGGCGGCACCAGCGGCGGCGATTTTGGCGGAATGTCGAGACGATAGAGATCGCGGCGGCGATAGCGCGCGATCTCCAGCACGTCGGAAAAGCCTTCGGTCGCCACCAGCGCCACTTTCGGCAAACGTCCTTCGACGATGGCATTGGTTACGCGCGTGGTGCCGTGGACGAAGCGCTTGACCTCGCTCTTGCGCAGGCCCACCGCCTCGATTGCCTCCAGCATCGCCTGAACCGGAGCTTGAGGTCGCGACGGCACTTTCGCGATCCGCGCCCCCGCGGGGGAGTGCCGGATCGCGATGATGTCGGTGAAGGTGCCACCGATATCGGTGCCGACCTCCCAGTGATTTTCGTCAGTGTTCATGCGTGGGTCAGCTGCGGACGACGTTCGAACCGGACGCCGGGTGCTTCCCGTCCTTCGCGAGGTTCAATCGCAAACCGAGAGCGCTCATCGTCATCCCCTGTCATGCCACTGCTTGCGAGCGTGCGACAGAGCGATGGGCTTCGGATAGGGCCAGCGTTGTCGCAACGCACAGGACCAGCACGCAACCGGCGCTGCCCGCCGAGGCACATTTTAGTGCAGCGCTGCCCGCAGGGAGTGCACATCGGTGTGGATCGTTCCACGCGCGCTAAGTGCAGCGCACCACGAGTTTTCCCGGACGAAACGGCACATCCGCTGCACTGCAATCCACGCGCCGCGGACGCACTGTCTAATTTGCAGGCGATCGATCGGCGCTACGGACCATACGATTGCTTATGAGCTATGCATGGCAGTCGGCTCAGCCTCTCTTTATTGTACGATCAGTAAGCGGTCGTTTTGCCCACTCAACGCCTCGCGACCAGGCGACGCGAGCCGATGACGATGCCCGTGATGGAGAACAGAAAGCCGAGGGCGCAGAGCCCGACGACCAAGCCGTCGCGCAGCAACGGATGCGCGACCAGGACCGGAAAGTCCAACGTGTGCAGCGCGCCGTAGAACCAGCGATAAGCCCGCCGCGACGAATCCAGCCTTTGCACCAAATTGCCGTCGGCGCCGTCGATGTCGAACCAGAGGTCGCCGCAGGAGGAGCGGTAGACCGGGGCGCCAGGGACGGTGGACTGCGCGGGATAGTTGTCGTTGTCGGCAAGTACGGACGGTACGCCGCAGCCGGCTGCGAGGCGCGCGGTCAGCCCCTGGACCTCGTGGACATCCAGAGATCCCGTTGGTCCGTCGCGCGGCGCATCCCCTGCCTTGATCAAGGTCTGCGCGGCAAGATCCGTGCGATCCCGCCGATAGAGAGTGCCGTTGAAGGCAAACCATTCGATCTCGTGGACCGACGGCGATACGGGCTGGCGATCGAGCGAACGGGCCGCCGTCCAGTTCGGTGGGGCGTTCATCACGCTGGATTCAGCCGAGGTCAATTGCCCACGCGAGAACAGCCGTCCGTGATCCATGGAGAGCCAGCCACTGAAAATCCAGCTCAGCACGAAGACCATCGCCGCGAGGCCGATGAGATGATGCAGCGCATGCCAGCCACGATAGGGCGACCCGATCAGACCGCTTTGAGGTTTGATCCGCGCAAGCCCGAGCACAGCGCCAAGCAAAGCTGCGATCAGGGCCAGCAGCGACAAGGTCCAGACCACGCGATCCCACAGCGACCAGTTGCTTCGCAGAACTGTCGGATAGATCCAGTGCAGCACACTTCCGGCGAGATTCCATCCGCGCTCGCTGCGCGTCGTATCCAGAACGATTTCGCCGGTGAGCGAGGAGACATAGAGCTCCGTTCCGGCGGCGTCGCCCAGGGCAACCCGAAACAGGGGCCGATGGCGGTCAAAGCCGTTCGGCACGCTCCATTGATCGTAGTCCGCGCGCGCAACGATCGCGGGCCGCGCGGCATCCAGCCCCCGGCTGCGAGCGTGATCTCGCGCGATGGCCAGCGCGACCTCGGAAGACGCGACCGACGCGCCGCCCCCGTCGGAGGCACGCACTGCGTCCGCGCGCGACGGCCCCGAGACGACATAGACCGGTCCGTCACTGCGCTGGATCAGGCGAACGCGGGTCGCATCCGCAATGCCGCTCGCGGCAACCACGTCGGCGACCGCAAGCCCCGTCTCAGCGCGATCCAGCGGCACGAGCCCGGCAAAGCGTTCCGCTTCCGTCAGGGACGGAAATGGAACGAAGTGCATCACGATTCCCGTCGCGAACCACATCGCGAACAGCAGGCAGAACGCGATCCCGAGCCATCGATGCAGCAGGACGATCGCGCGCATCATCGATCAGCGTCCTACCATTTGAACGCGGCCGAGAGTTCATAGGTGCGCGGCGCGCCCAGCAGGATCTGGTCGGGATAGAACGGATCGCCCCAGATCGCGTAACGCTTGTCGGCGATGTTGCGCACCCGGAAGGTCAGGCGGGCCTGGTCGACCGCGTTGAACACGGTCTTGGGGATGTCGACGAAGGCGTAGACGTCCGCAACAGTGTAGGCTTTCAGCGTCACGGTGTTGGCATCGGTGTTGTAGCGGTCGCCGACATGGCGGCCGGTGATACCGAACTCGACCGCCCAGGGCGTGAAGAACCGGTATGACGCGCCGGCATTGGCGACGACGCGTGGCACGTTCGGCGGCGTGTTGCCGGAGAACGAGCCGCCGACAAAATTGTAGTCGGCGTAGCGCGCATCGACATAGGCGATGTTGCCCCAGAGACGCAGAGGCTCGATCGGACGCACCGAGGCGGCCAGCTCGACGCCCTTCGACTCCTGCCGTCCGGCCAGGTTGAGCTGCATGCCGCCTGCCGCGGCATAGACGTTCTTGCGCAGGATGTCGTAGGCCGAGAACGACCATTCCGCCCGGTTGTCCCAGAACAGGTGCTTGACACCAGTCTCGTAGGTGCGCGCGGTGGTCAGGTTGAGCGGATCGGTCGGATTGAGCAGGAAGATGTTGTTGGCCGCGATGTCGGCGCCGGTCGCATATTGGCTGAAGAAGGTCAGGCCCGGAACCGCTTCCCACGTGTAACCGATGCGCCCCGTCGTCGGGACCCAGGATTGCGAGAACGGGAAGTTCGCCTTCTCCAGACCGAACTTGTCGGTCGAATTACGGTCGAGCCCGATATGCTCGACGCGCAGGCCGCCAACCAGCGCGAAGCTGCGCGTGAGCTTCAGCCGGTCCTCGAATGACAGCGCCTCATTATCGATGCGCGCAGTCTGCTGCTGAATAGTGAGCAGGCCGTAGTACCCGCGAGGCGGATCGACCAGCGGAACGGAATCGCCGGGGAAATTTGCGGCGCCCGGCCTCACGAAATCAAGGTAGCTTGAGGACAACGTCGTGACCAGACGGTTGTCAAAGCCGGCGATATTCGCATCCCAGATCAAGTCGGTGATGTTGCCGACCAAGCGTTGGCTGTGCGCGACGTAGAAACGCTCGCGATCCACCATGTTGGTACCGGAATTGAACGCCTCGACCTCATTGTTGAACCACGTGCGCTCTGCACCATAGCCATAGGCCTGACTCTTCAGCGTCAGGTCTGGCGCGAGCTTCAGCTCGAAACCGCCGCGCAACCAGACCTCCTGCGCGACGTTCCTGTTGTCGAGGACGTTGTAGTTGGTGTTGAAGGTGCGGTCATCGATCGTGACCGCACCGAGATTGGTTTTGTTGTAGTTCGAGATGTAATTGCCGGACACGATCCCCGTCGTCGCATGCGAGCCGCTGAAGGCAATCGGCACCAGCGGCGCGCCCCAATAGGCTTTCGAGCGATCCTCGCGGTACTCGATCGCGCCCCAGACCTTGAGGCTATCGGAGATGCGATAGTTGAGCTGGCCCGACACATCGAGCGTCTTCGTGTTGGTGTCGTCGGCAAAGCCGTTGAGCGAGGAACGGCTGACGTCGAAACGGTAGTCCAGCCCCTGCACATTGGTGCTGCCGCCCGAGCCGTAATGCGCGCGGAACGAGTTCAGCGAATCCCAGGAGAAATCCGCCTCGTTCCGGATCGGACCGGTGTGCGGCTGCTTGGTGACGAAGTTGATCGCGCCGCCGGCGGCGCCCTCGCCCGACATCAGTGACGCCGGACCCTTCAGGAATTCGACAGCTTCCAGATTGGCCGTGTCGGTGATCCGCGAGGTCATGTTCTGCGGACCGATCTTGATGCCGTTGTAGAGCGTGTTGATTTGGCTGTTGGTGAAACCGCGCATCGAGAAAGCCGAGGGCTCGGCCGGATTGTCGCCGGCTGTGACGCCAACCGCTCCCTGCGCGACGTCGGACACGGTGCGGTAGCCCTGCTCGCGCATGGTTGCGGCCGAGATCACCTCCACGGTCGCGGGCGTTTCGCGCACGGTCAGGCCGAGGCGAGAGGCGCTTTCGGCGACTGCATTGGTGTTGAGCGGCGTCTGTGCTGCCGCGGTCGGCACGACGGGCTTGGGCGCTACAGATGCAGCCGCCGGCCGGCGCGCAGCTGCGCGGCGTGGGCCCTGCGCTTCCCGGCCGGCCGGCTTCGCCTGCTTGCGAGATTGGGCGGGTGTTACCTCGACCGGCGGCAGAGGTTCGCGGGCCTGCTGCGCCAGCGCTGCGGGGGGATCAAGCACGGCAAGGGATGTCAGCGCGGCGGATGCGAGCAGGAACGCGCGCGGTCGTACGATACGAACAGGAGACACGGTTGTGGACCTCGGTATGACGTCAGTGGCACGTCACAGCGAACCAAGGTCCCATCTTCCGGCTTGTCAGCCTTCCGATGAAGCCGAATGTCTGTACTCCCCGACCGACATCTTCGCGTGTGACCACGGCTGACGGCAGGTCTCCTGGCTCGCGGGTCACTACCTTGCGTCGCCTTCCCGGGACCGAGATACCCAGTGGCTCGTGACGCAAGATTCGCCGCTTACAGTTGCGGGGGCAGCCACGGCATTGGGGACAATGTCCCCGCACCGCATTCCCTTTTCATCCCCTCTCGGGGAAACCGTCGCGAGCATCTAGGATTACGATCAAGACAGAGTCAATGTGCCAGTTGCGGCGTTATTGCCACAACGACCAACTTCCTTGGAGATAAGCATGGAGGGCGAGACCTTCCTCTGGGTGATACGGCACGCGCCCGTCGATGGGGTCGCCGGGACGATCCATGCAGCCGACGCCCCGGCCGATCTCGGTGATCGCGCGCAGCTGGAGGCACTGCGGCAGCGCTTGCCGCGGGACGCCGCGAGCTATGCGAGCCCGTCGCGTCGCACGGTCGAAACGGCCCGCGCGCTGGGGCTTGAGCCGCTGCAGCTGGACGAATTCAGCGAGCAGAATTTTGGCGACTGGACCGGTCGTCGGCATGACGAGCTCGCCGCGACTGGTGGCGAGGCCTATGCACGGTTCTGGAGCGATCCGGCGCGCGGACGGCCGCCGGGCGGCGAAAGCTTTGAGGATCAGGTCGCGCGCGTCCGGCTGGGTCTGTCAAAGATCAGCACCGGGGCCGCAACGCTCGTCGTGCATTCCGGCACGATCCGCGCGGCGCTGTGCATCGCGCTGGATCTGACGCCACAAGCGGCCCTGCGCTTTGTGATCGATCCGCTGTCGCTGACCCGGATCGACCGGCTCGCGACCGGCTGGCGCGTCGTCTCGGTCAATCAGCGGACGATTTGATCAGGCCGGACGATCAGGCACATTGGCCTGCGCAAAGGTCGCCATCCCGTTGTGGAGCGCACAGGCCGACCGCACCAGCGGCAGCGCGATGGCCGCCCCCGATCCTTCGCCGAGCCTGAGATCGAGGCTGATCAGCGGCTGCACATTCAGCGCGCGAAGCACCAGCCGATGTCCCTGCTCGGCGGACTGATGCGATGCCAGCAGGAACGGCAGGCACGAGGGATTGAGCCGCGCCGCCGCAAGTGCCGCGACCGATACGATGAAGCCGTCGATCAACACGGGGATGCGGCCCTGTGCAGCCGCGATAATGGCACCGCAGATGGCCGCAATCTCGAGGCCGCCGACGGCGCACAGGATCTTTTCGGGCGACGCGCCCGTAATGCCATGACGTGCGATCGCGGCGTCGATCACCCGCGCCTTGTGCACACGGCCGGCCGCGTCGATGCCGGTGCCGCTGCCCGCGATCTCTTCCGCGCTCACGCCGAGCAAGGCGGCCGCGATCGCCGCCGATGTCGTGGTGTTGCCGATGCCCATCTCGCCGAAGATCAGAAGATCGGGCTGCCCGGCCTGCGCGCGCGTCACCGCACGTCGGCCGGATTCGAAGGCGAATGCCAGCTCTGTGGAGGTGAGCGCAGCTTCGACGCTGAAATCGCGCGTGCCGCTGCGCGGCTTGTCGGTCACGATTCCAGCCATCTCCTCCTGCGCCAGCGTGCCGGCGTCGACGACCTCCAGGCTGGAGCCCAGCTCACGCGCCAGCACCGAGATCGCGGCACCGCCGGAGGCGAAATTCGCCAGCATCGCGATGGTCACTTCTTGCGGATAGGCCGAGACGCCCTGCGCGACGATGCCGTGATCGCCGGCGAAGATGATGATCGGAACCCGGGCCGCGCGCGGTTGCTCGGTTGCTTGCAGGCCCGCAAGCTCAATCGCGAGCTGCTCGAGCCGGCCGAGCGCGCCGGTCGGTTTCGTCAGTTGCGCCTGTCGCGCCACCGCCGCGTCGCGATGGACAGCCGAGATATCAGGGCATTGTTGGGTGACCCATTCGGGGAGCATGCTGCCTCGCTTGCCTCACGGCCTGCGCTTGAGGATGTAACTGTCCATGATCCAGCCGTGCCGTTCGCGCGCCTCTTGCCGCACCGCGACGATACGCGGGCCGATCTCGGCCAGCGCGCCGGACATGACGATCTGATCGGCCATGCCGAGATAGGCGCCCCACCAGATGTGCAGGCCTTCCGGATCAAGCGACTGGAACGCCGTGCCGCCGTCGAGCATCACCACCACTGTATCGACACCTTGCGGCCAGCCGCCATCGCGCAAGCGACGGCCGGTCGTGACCAGAAATGGCTCGCCGATATCGTTGAGCGGCAGCGCATGCGCCGCGCACAGCGCCTGGATCGAGGTGATGCCGGGAACGACCCTGATGTCAGGCAAGGGATCGAGCCGCCGCGCGATGCGCAGCGAGGAATCATAAAGCGAGGGATCGCCCCAGATCAATAGCGCGACATTGCCCTCGCCTTCGAGATGATCTGCGATCGTCTGCGACCAGGCAGCGGCCACGGCATCGTGCCAATCGTCCACGCCCTTGCGATAGTCCGCTTCAGCGGCGTCGCGGACGGGCAGATCGAACTCGGCAATGCGCGTCGTGTCGCTGGCGAGCACATCGGCGCAGATCGTCCGCCTGAGATCGGCGAGATCGGACTTGGCCGTCCCCTTGCGCGGGATCAGGACGAGATCAGCCGCGTTGATGGCAGTAATCGCGGCGCGCGTGAGCTGCTCGGGATCGCCGCAACCGATGCCTATCAGGGAGAGCGTGAGCATCGTGCCTGCGAAGGGCGGCCATGACGGCCGCCCGTTCGCTTGTCACTTAAGCCGCGTTGTGCAAACGCGGGGTGACGAGGCCGGGCGCGGTGACGCCGCGCAACGACTTCGCCAGCGCCAGCACGCCGAGATCGGCGAGCGGCTCGATCACGATGACCAGCGCATAGGACGCCGCGAAGGTCGCGATGTTGACGAGGTTGGTCGCGCCAAAACCGGCGCCATAGACCGCCCAGAACGCCACCCAGGCGATGACGCCCGCCTGATAGGTCGTCGAAAGCGCCAGCGCCTGGCGATACTTCAGATCGACATAGGCCGTGTTGCGCGCAATGATCCGCGTGGCGATCGCCTGGATCCCGAACAGCGGCACCAGCAGCGTGGTGACGTTCATGCCATATTGCGGCAGGTCGGGCGGCTCGAATAAGATGCCCTGGAACAGCAGGCCGAACGCGAGGCCGAAGGCCGCAGGCGCAGCGCCAAACAGCAGGAACAAGGTCGAGCCGAGGATGAAGTGCACCTCGGAGACGCCGACGGGGAAGTGCGGCAGGATCTCGAAGAAGATAAACACGAGTCCCGTGGTGGCGAGCGTCCGCGCCGCGAACGACGTGATGCCCTGCTCGCGCACGGTCTCGACCGCGAGCTTCAAGGCAACACCGCCGACGGCGATGCCGGTTGCGTAACTCAGCACGAGCTTGGCGTCCGAGACTAGTCCGGGTTCGATATGCATGGCTCAGATCCTTCTTGCCGTCACACCCGACGGCCTTGGCCTCAAAACGTGCACGGCCGGTCTCCTGGCTCGCGGTTCACTGGGAGTCTCCGGCCTTCCCGGGCCTTGCGGCCCAGTGGCTGATCGAAGTCCCTCACCGCTTACAGTCGCGGGGGCGGCTGGGGTTTTGAGCGCCGCAACTGGGTCCGCCCATCCCCATTCCCGATTATGCTCCGGCGCTTTGCGCCGCGTCGAGCACCATGCCTCTCCTGTGTGCCCCTTTCGCCGGCCGGGCGTCAAGGGGCGAAGGGCGGACGAGGCGGTCATGACGGATAATCCCCCGCCAGCGCGCCGAACAGGATCACGGCCGCCGTCGAGGCCGCCCCGCCCCGCGCAAGTTGCTCGGCAAGTTCCGAAATGGTGGTGCGGACCAACCGCTCATCGGGACGGCCGAGCGATTCGGCAAACACCGCCGGAGTGGTTGGGGAGAGGCCGTGCTCGATCAATTTGACGACAAGCGCCGGGAACGTCCGCCGGCCCATATAGACCACGGTCGTCGCCTCCGGATCGGCCAGCGCCACCCAATTGAGATCTGGCGGCAGCTCGCCGGTGACGTCCGCCCCGGTCACGAACTGCACGCGGCGGGAGGTGTGACGCCGGGTCAGCGGAATGCCGGCTTGCGCGGCGGCGACACAGGCCGAGGTGACGCCGGGAACGATCTCGTAGCCGATGCCGGCTTCGCGCAGCGTCTCGAGCTCCTCCTCGAGCCGGCCAAAGATGCCAGCATCGCCCGACTTCAACCGCACCACGCGCGCGCCCGTTACGGCATAGTCGACCAGCAAGCGGTTGACGTGGTGCTGCTTGGTCGAGGGCCGTCCCGCCCGCTTCCCCACCGCGACGAGATTGGCGCCGGGCCGGGCCAGATCGAGGATCGCGCCCGAAGCAAGATCGTCATAGAGCACGACGTCGGCCTCGCGCAGGCGCGCGGCTCCCTTGAGCGTGAGGAGCTCGGGATCGCCGGGGCCGGCGGAGACGAAGGAGACAAAACCGCTCACCGGTCCTCCGCGATCAGATGGAAGAACGTGCCGGTGGCTTGTCCCCGGCGCGAGCCGGTCTCGGCGATGACGGCGCCTGTCGCGTCGTGCACGACCGCGAGCGGCGTGTCGGGCTGCGCGAGGATCGTCGAATAGTGGAATTCATGGCCACGCAGGCGTGCACCCGCCCGATGCCCCGGCATCGGCGCTGTGAGCTCGGCGAGGCGATAGCCCAGATGCATGCGGCGCTTGGCAAAGCTTGTTTCCAGGCCGAGCAGGCCCGTCATCTCGTGGCTGATGCCGTCGGCGTCGGTCAAAGCGGTGCCCAGCACCATATAGCCTCCGCACTCCCCGTGCACCGGGCGCGTTTCGGCGAATGCGCGCAATCCGCTGCGGAAGCGCGCATTGGCCGCGATCTTGCCGGCGTGCAGCTCGGGATAGCCGCCCGGCAGCCAGCACACATCGGCGCCCGGATCAGGGTCCTCATCAGCCAGCGGCGAGAATGTCGATATCTCCGCACCCGCCGCGCGCCACGCTTCCAGCATATGCGGATAGACGAAGGAGAACGCGGCGTCACGGGCCAACGCAATGCGCTGACCGGGCGGCGTCACGTTGACGCCGCTCGCGGCAGGTTGCGGGGACCAGGTGGCGGCCGAACGCAGCACTGCGTCGAGATCGACATGCTCGGCGACAAAGCGCGCAGCCTCGTCGATCAGCTTGCCGATTTCCGCCTGCTCCTCGGCCTGCACCAGCCCGAGATGCCGCTTCGGCAGGCTGATCTCGGCGTGTCGCGGCAGCGCACCGAACACGGCGATGCCGACATCCAGCAGCGCACGGCGCACGAGGGCTTCGTGGCGTGGACTCGCAACGCGATTGAGCACGACGCCTGCGAGGCGAACACCCGCGCGGTAATCGCGAAGGCCTGCGGCGATCGCTGCCGCCGTCTGTGCCTGTCCCGAGGGATCGATCACCAGCAGCACCGGCCAGTCCAGCATCTCTGCAATGTCGGCGGTCGCTCCGGTGCCGCAGACGCCGCGCGCGGCGACGCCGTCGAACAGACCCATCGAGCCTTCGGCCAGCACGACATCGGCGTCAATGCCGCGGCTGACGAGATGCGAGATTGTCCCGCGATCCATCGCCCAGCTGTCGACGTTGACCGAGGCGCGTCCCGTAGCGGCTGCATGAAACGCGGGATCGATGTAATCGGGGCCGCTCTTGAAGCACTGCACCCGCAATCCGCTGTTGCGCCAGGCGCGGGCGAGCGCCAGCGTCAGCGTCGTCTTGCCGACGCCGGAGGCCGGGGCGGAGATGACGAGCCCTGCTGCCATCACGACACCTCCGGAAAGCGCGGCTCGGCGCCGACCGGCCGGTAGCGGCGGTCGTAATCGGCGGCATAGAGACGGCTCTCGGAGAAATCCGCCGAGCCCAGCGTCTTGCCCACCAGGATCAATGCGGTGCGCTCCATCTCGCTGCCGACAGCAGCGTCGAGTGTTGCGAGCGTGGCGCGGACGATGCGCTGGTCGGGCCAGCTCGCACGCCAGACAATCGCGACCGGGCAATCCGCGCCGTAATGCGGCGTCAGCTCGGCGACGACCTTGTCGAGCAGATGGATCGACAGATGGATGGCGAGCACCGCGCCGGTGGCGGCGAAGGCGGCGAGGTTCTCGCCTTCCGGCATCGCGCTGGCGCGGCCCGGCGTGCGCGTCAAAATCACCGTCTGGGCAAGGCCGGGCAGCGTCAGCTCGGCCTCCAGCGCAGCCGCGGCGGCCGAGAAGGAGGGAACACCAGGCGTCACCGTGTAGGGAATGTCGAGCGTGCGCAGGCGGCGAAGCTGCTCACCCATCGCCGACCAGATCGAGAGATCACCGGAATGCAGCCGCGCAACGTCCTTGCCATCAGCATGTGCGGCGGCGATCTCCGCGACGATCTCCTCGAGCGACAGCGGCGCGGTGTTGACGATCCGCGCACCGGGCGGGCAATGCGCCAGCACGCCTTCGGGCACCAGCGAGCCGGCATAGAGGCAAACCGGACAGACGGCGATCAGGTCGCGGCCACGCAATGTCAGCAAGTCAGGGGCGCCCGGCCCCGCCCCGATGAAATGCACCGTCATGCGCCGTCTCCCTCCGCGATCGCCGCGGTCGCGGTGCGATCCTGCGAGACCACCCGCGTCGCAATCAATCGCGCGCGAGGTCCAGCCACCGCGAGAGCCGCCGCTTCGGCGACCGATCCCGTCCCGAATTTTTCGGCAACGAGTTTTGATTGGGTCGGCGTGTCGATGCCGGCCAGCATTTCGGCGGCGACCGCCTTGATCGGCACGCCGCATTCGCGCGCGAGCTGCTTCAACACCTCCGCGTCGGCCCTGTCGCTGACCGTTGCCAATGCTGCGAGGCCTTCGGGACCGCCGGCCGCCAGAAGCGCCTCGCGCAGCGAGGCCAGCGTGACATCCTTTTTGAATCCGAGCCCGGCGACCTTCATCGGACCGCACTCCATTGCACGACGGGCCGCACCGCCTCCCAGGACCGGTAGCGGCCGAGCGGAGTGGCATGCGCAAGCTCGACCCGGATCAAGTCGCCGCCATGGCGCTGGTGCAGCTCACCCAGCAGCGCTTCCGTCTCCAGCGTCACTGCATGGGCAACCAATCGCGTTCCGGATGCGAGCCGCGACCAGACGGCGTCGAACATCGCGATGTCGAGCCCGCCGCCGATAAACACGGCGTCAGGCCCGTCCAGCGCAGCAAGGGCTTCAGGCGCCTTTCCCGCGATGACTGTGATCCGATGCGCCAACCCGAACGCCGCTGCGTTGTTGCGAATGTTCGCGGCGCGATCCTCGCGCGCCTCGACGGCGATCGCCGTCCCGCCGCTCAGCGCCCACTCGACCGAGATCGAGCCGGAGCCAGCACCAATGTCCCACAGCCGTTCACCGGGACGCGGCGCCAGCGCCGAGAGCGCAAGCGCACGGACCGGACGCTTGGTGATCTGGCCGTCATGGACGAAGAGTTCGTCCGATAGTCCCGAGCTGCGGGGAAGGCCCTGCGCTCCTCTCGCCTCCACGGCCACCGCGACCAGAGTTCCGGCAAGACGGTCTGCGAAGCTATCGGCGCGATGCGCGTCGATACTTTCGCGCGGCCCGCCAAGCGCGGTGAGCGTCCAGAATGCCGAGGCACCCCATCCGCGCGCCGTCAGCCATTTCGCGAGATCGCCGGCCGCCTTCGCGTCGCGCACGAGGCAAATGATGCGTGCACCGTGCGCCAGATGTGGCACGAGGCGCTCGAATGGCGCGGCATGGAGACCAAGACAGGCAATCGCTTCAAGGCGCCAGCCTAGTCGCGCGGCGGCGAGCGAGAATGTCGAGGGAGCCGGATGCGCGATCCATTCGTCGCCATGGAGCTTCTCGGCAAGGCTCGCGCCGGCGCCAAACCAGAACGGATCGCCGGAGGCGAGCACCGCAGTCGGACGGCCGCGGCAGCTCAGCACGACATCTGCATCGAATGGCACCGGCCATGGACGGCCGCACCCGGTTACACCGGCCATTGCAAGATGCCGTTCACCGCCAAAGACAGTTTCGGCATCATCGAGCGCCTTTCGGCTTGCCTCGGACAGCCCGGCAAGGCCATCTTCGCCGATGCCGATGATGGTCAGCCAGGGATCAGCCATGACACGCGCCCTCATTCTGGGCGGAACGGCCGACGCGAGCCTGCTCGCGGCGGAGATCGCGCGCGCCGGCATCGCTGCCGTGTATTCCTATGGCGGCCGCACCCGCGCACCCGCCGCTCAGCCGTTGCCGACGCGTATTGGCGGTTTTGGCGGCGTGAGCGGTCTTGTCGATTACATCCGCAGCGAGCACATCACGCATGTGATCGACGCGACGCATCCCTTTGCTGCCGAGATGAGCCGCAATGCGGTCGCGGCATGCGCGGAAACCGGCACGCCGCTGATCGCTCTGGAGCGCGCGCCCTGGACCAAAGCGCCCGGCGACGACTGGATCGACATACCTGATGTCGACGCCGCGGTCGCCGCACTGCCCGAGGCGCCGGCAAATGTGTTCCTCGCCATCGGCCGCCAGCACATCGCCCCGTTCGCGTCCAAGCCGCAGCACGCCTACACGCTGAGATTCGTCGATCCGCCCGAAGCGCACCTGCCCTTCGCCGCGGATGTCATCGTGTCGCGTGGGCCGTTCACGCTCGAGGGCGAGCTGGAGATGCTGCGCGCGCGAGGCATCACCCGGATCGTCGCCCGCAATTCGGGCGGCGACGGCGCGCGCGCCAAGATCGACGCTGCGCGGGTGCTCGGCGTGCCCGTGATCATGATCTCGCGACCGAAGCTGCCGGAACGATTGCGGGTCGAGAGCGTGGCCGCGATCATGCAGTGGCTGGGTCATCGGACCTGCCTCGGCGCATAGACCCAACGGCCGACGCGGCGTGTCTGCGAGTTGCCGACGATCACCAGCGTGCGCATGTCGGCCATCTCAGGCCGGGCTTCGTTCAGCCTGACGGTCTCGATCTTTTCATCGGCGGCGCTGATCGCGCGCGCGAAGATCACGAGGCGGTCGCCGCAGCCGGCCTCGTTCAGCACCGCGAGCGCGCGGCCAAACCCCTCCGGCCGGCTCGCCGAGCGCGGATTATACATGGCAATGGCAAAGTCGGCTTCCGCGGCGAGCCGCAGGCGCTTCTCGATCACCGCCCACGGCTTGAGATTGTCGGAGAGATTGATCGCACAGAAATCGTGGCCGAGCGGCGCGCCGGCGCGCGCGGCAGCCGCCAGCATCGCAGTGACGCCGGGCAGCACACGGATCGGCAGCTCCTGCCATTGCGGCGCCTGTTCGAGCGCCTCGAACACCGCGGAGGCCATCGCGAAGACGCCGGGGTCGCCGGAGGACACGATGACGACTTGCCCGCCTTCGGCCGCGAGCCGCAGGGCCTCGCTCGCGCGCTGTAATTCTTCGCGATTGTCGGAGGGATGCAGCTTGAGTCCCGGTCGCGGCGGCACACGCGCGACATAGGGTGCGTAGCCCAGAATGTCGGTCGCGGCGGCAAGCGCGGCGGAGACCTCGGGCGTCACCAGCGCGCCGCTGCCCGGTCCGAGGCCCGCGATGGTCAGCGTGCCCGTCATTCGGCGGCGTCCGGATGCCGGCCCTTGCCGTGCACGAGCACGATCGCAAAATAGGGGCAGTCGGCGGCATCGATCGCCGCGAGCCGCACCACGCGCTCGCCCGGCATGGTGCCGCGCTCGACCAGCCAGGCGTCGTCCAGCCGTCCGGCGGCAGCGAGCGCCCGGCGGACCTTTGCGAGATTGCGCCCGGTCTTCATGATCACGAGCGCATCGGAATCGCGCATGCGGCGTTCGAGCTCGTCCTCCGGGAGCGTGCCCATGAGCACCGTGGTCACGTCGTCACCGAGCGCGATCGGCTGTCCCACGCCATTCCAGCAGCCGACCATGCCGGGAATGCCGGCGATCACCTCGATCTCGACGCGGCCCTGCAGGCGGGTGTGCAGATGCATGAAAGAGCCGTAGAAGTAGGGATCGCCCTCGCAGAGCACGACCACGTCGACTGCGCGCGCCAGCCGCGCCAGACGTTCCGACCATTCGTCGTAGAAGCCGGCAAGCAGCTGGACATATTCAGGCGTGTCGAAGGCGATCTCGGTCGTAACAGGATATTCCATGGGATATTCGGTGACGTCGGTAGCCAACATGCCCTCGACGATGCGGCGCGCCTGGCCGGGCCGACCCTTCTTGCGAAAATAGGCGACATGCCTGGCGCCGCGCACCGTGCGATCGGCGCGCACGCTCATCATATCGGGATCGCCGGGGCCGAGACCGCAGCAGATGATGCGTCCCATCGCTATTCGCTCCGGCTCGCCAGCGCGTTCACGGCGGCGACCGTGATCGCGGAACCGCCGAGGCGGCCCTCGACCGTGAGCGCCGGCACCTTCGGATCGGCCATCAGCGCCGCCTTCGATTCGGCCGCGCCGACAAAGCCGACGGGACAGCCGATGATCGCCGCGGGCCGCGGGCAGCTCCGGTCCTCCAGCATGTTGAGGAGATGAAACAACGCGGTCGGCGCGTTGCCGATCGCCACGATCGCGCCGTCGAGATGCGGGCGCCATAGCTCCAGGGCCGCGGCCGAACGGGTGTTGCGCATGGACTGCGCGAGCGCGGGAACGGTCTCGTCGCCCAGCGTGCAGATGACGGCGTTGGCCGCGGGAAGCCGCGCCCGCGTAATTCCTTCGGAGACCATGCGCGCGTCGCACAGGATCGGTGCGCCCTTCTGCAGGGCCGCGCGTGCGGCGGCCGCCATGCCCGATGTGAAGCGGATATGCGCTTCGAGGCCCACCATGCCGGCGGCATGGATCATCCGCACCACCACCTGCTCCTCGTCCGGCGTGAAGCGCGCAAGATCGGCTTCGGCCCGGATGGTCGCAAAGGACTGCCGGTAGATCGCAGCGCCGTCAGTCTCGTAAGTATGCGGCATCAGTGCCCTCCCATCAGGATGGAGGGATTTCCGACGATGTCGTCGCGGTTCAGCCCCCGCAGGATGGGCTCATCGCGTGTCGACCCGGCGCGCACGAGGTCGAAGCCGGCGCCGGTCGCGACCAGAGTGATGGCGGCGGGACCGGAATGGGCGCAGCCCTTGGCACAGCCGGAGACGTGGAGCCGTGCGGCCGCGCCGATGTTCGGGGCCAGGGCCGCGGCAAGGCCACGCGTATCGGCATGCGCCTCGCGACAGCGTGGCGCGCCGCTGCAGGCGATGACGCGCAGTGCGGGATCGTAGGCCTCGGTGATAAGACCGGTCACGTTCGGCATGGCGCGCTTGCCTTCGCTCAAAACCATCCGCCATGGCGTCATGCGCAGCGCATGTCCGCAACCGGCGAACTGGTTGAGCGTCGCATGCGCCATCTGCCCGAAGGCGACCCCGACCATCGCACCTTGCGCATAGAGGCCGGGACGCGCCGTGGCCATGATCGGCGCCGGCTCGGCCTCGCCGCGCAATGCCGCCGGCAAGATTGCACCGGCTGAAAGATGCGCCGCCATCCGCCCTCGCCCCCCTCTGGCGCCGCCTGAGGTCACGAACCAGTCGGCGAATGCGAGCGCGGTGGTCACGGCCTCGCCACGCGCGACGGAGCGGCCAAGTTTGTCGCCATCAGCCCGCACCAGCAGGCCGCCGGAACGATCGCGCTCGATCCGCACGTCGGCGGAATCGCCCGCAAGCACGCGTGAGGTGCCGTCATCGATGGCGAAGCCGAACTTGGTTGGAAGTTCGAGCTTGCTGTCAGCGAGCGCCTCCTCGAGCTCGGCGGCGAGCGATTGGGTCGCGTCCCCCGCACGCCAGAACGGCGTCACAAGGATGTTGCGACGGGATTCGGTCTCAGCATCCGGGTCGAGCAGCGCCAGTTGCGCAAGGCCGTCGAGCAGCAGCCTGTGGCTGGTCTCGTTGACGCCTCTGATCTGGAGATTGGCCCGGCTGGTCACGTCGATCAGGCCGTTGCCATGGCGTTCGGCGAGATGGGCCAGTCCGGAGATCTGGGCAGCTTCGAGCCGGCCGCCGAACGGACGCACGCGGACCACGAGCCCGTCGCCCGATTGCATCGGGCGCAGCGCGCCGGGACACCAGCCCTTGACCACGGAAGCGCTCATGACGCCTCCCGCAGCGCAGCCGCAATCGAATTGCGGCGCGTCCGCCAGAGCGAGGCTTCATGCAGGCGCGCGAAACACGTCTCCATCGCCGCGAGTGCCGCCGGATTTTCGCGAGCCATGAAGGCGCGGACGTCGTCATGGCCGAGCGTCGCATCGTAATAGAGGTCGAACAGATGCGGCGGCACGGCGCCGGCCAGATGCGCGAAGGCGGCCATGTGCTCGAGCGTTGCGGTGATCTCGGCCGCCCCGCGAAAACCGTGGCGCATCATGCCCGCGATCCAGGCCGGGTTGGCCGCGCGCGCGCGGACGACACGGGAGATTTCCTCGGTCAGCGTACGCGCGTGCGGCTGCTCGGGGCGCGTCGCGTCGAGATGATAGAGCGATGGCCCTGTCGCGCCGAGATGGGCTGCGGCCGCCGCAATGCCGGCCTCATGCGCGGCATAGTCGGCCGCGAGCAGAAGATCGGTTTCCGGCAAATCCTGCACGTGAACAAAAGCATCGGCGGATGCGAGCCGCTTCTCGATGCCGGCACGATCGAGCCTGATCTCGCCGTCCGCCGAGAACGCCCATGACGATGCCGACAGCCAGGCTTCGCCGGCGGCGTGGCGCGTCTCGGGCGTGAAGTCGTCCGGGATTGCCGAGAGGCCGACGCCGTATTGTCCGGGACGCGGGGCGAACACGCGCGATGTGCGATGGCGATATGGATTTTCGTCGCGCTCGTCCTCGCGGGCCGACAGCGCCTCGGCTGCCGCCTCGAACAATTGCGCGAGGCCTGAGAAGACGTCGCGAAACAGGCCCGAGACGCGCAGCGTGACGTCGATGCGGGGCCGGCCAAGCTCGGCAGGCGCGATGATGTCGTAGCCGGTCACACGGCCGGAAGCATGATCCCAGCGCGGTGCGAGGCCGGCCAGATGCAGCGCCATAGCAAACTCCTCGCCCGCGGTGCGCATCGTCGCCGAGCCCCAGAGATCGACGACAAGGCCCTTCGGCCAGTCGCCATGATCCTGCAGATGACGACGGAGTAATTCTTCCGCGAGCTTGATGCCTTGCGCATGCGCGGACGGCGTCGGCACCGCGCGCGGATCGACGGCAAAGAGATTGCGCCCGGTCGGCAGCACGTCCTGACGGCCGCGATAGGGCGAGCCTGACGGCCCCGGCGCGACGCGCCGTCCTGCAAGCGCGGCCCGCAACGCGTCGCGTTCCGCTTCACCGCAGGCGCCGCGGCCGAACACATGCAGGCCGTCGCCGAACTGGCTTTCCTTGAGATCGCAGACGAAGCGGTCGATCCGCGGGATCGCTTCGGCCGGCGCGGCCGCTGCATCGAGGCCAAGATCGTCTTCGAGGCCAGCCGCGCGTGCCTCGTCACGGATTGCGGCGATCAGACGCTGGCGGCGGGCGGGATCGAGGCCATCGGCCGTCGAGTACTCGTCGAGGAGCTGTTCGAGCCTGCGCAGCCCGTCCGGCACCGCCGATGCGGCGAGCTGCGGCGGCAGATGGCCGATCGTGACGGCGCCCAGGCGCCGCTTGGCCTGCGCGGCTTCGCCGGGATCGTTGACGATGAAGGGATAGATGACGGGCAAATCGCCAATCAGGGCTTCCGGCCAGCACGCCTGCGACAGTGCCACGGATTTTCCCGGCAGCCATTCCAGCGTGCCGTGGGCGCCCATATGCACGACGGCATCACAGCCCTGCTCGCGCAGCCAGAGATAGAACGCGACATAGGCGTGGCGGGGCGTGCGCGCGAGATCGTGATAGTCGGCATCGCGCGTCGCCGCATCGCCGCGCTCCGGCTGAACCGCGATGATCGAGCGGCCGCACTGAATCGCGGCAAAATGGAACGCGCCATCGCGACAACCCGGATCGGTCTCGGGCGCGCCCCAGGCTTGCGCGAGATCATCCTGCAAGACTTGCGGAAGGTGCAGGAGCGCAGCGCGGTAATCGACAACGCTCCAGCTCAAGGTCCGCTTGAGCAGCGTCTCGCCGAGCGCATGGACCGGATCGACATCGAAGCCAGCCTCCGCGAGGTCGGACACCATGGCTTCGACCGAGGCCAGCGCATCGAGTCCCACCGCATGCGCAATCTGATGCGGACGGCCCGGATAGTTGGAGAGCACGAGTGCCATCCGCTTGTCGGCGGCTGGCTTCTCTGAAAGGCGCTGCCAGGCCGCAACGCGCGCGGCGACGGCCTTCACGCGCTCCTCGTCGGGCCTGTGTGCCAGATGCGAGAATTGCAGATCGGGATCGCGCATCGCGGCCGATTTGAAGCTCACCACGCCCGCAAACAGGCGGCCATCGACCTCGGGCAGCACCACATGCATCGCGAGGTCGCCGGGCGACAGGCCGCGGAGCGAGCTCGCCCAATCCTCGCGGCGTGCCGTGGAGAGCGCGACCTGGAACACCGGGCAGGATGCGGCATCGAACGGCATCGTGCCGTCGTCGCCCATCGCCGAGAACGCCGTCGCATTGACGATCGCGGCCGGAGGATTTTGCGCAAGATGCACCCGCAACCAATCCGCAACGCCTGGAGCCTTCAGCGAGGTGACGAAGACGCCGTGCGCGTCGAACCCCTTCTCGCGCAGCGCCGCGATCAGGGCATCGACCGGGCCAGTGTCCGCGGCGGTGAGATAGGAGCGATAGAAGATCACCAGTGCGTGCGGCTTCCCTTCGCGGGCCTGCGGCGTCGCCATGACACCGCGCGCCGGATCGTAAAAGCCCATCTCCGGCACGGTCATCTCGCCGATAATAGGTCCCGCATAGAGGCCCGAAGCCAACGCAAGCTGCGCGATTGCGGCTTGCGACGCGACAGGGCCACCGGTGTCGCAGAGCACCTTGAGCCGCCGCAATGTCGAGACCGGCAGGGTCGAATAGGCATCCAGCCGCGTGTCATCGCGGCCGTCGGCCGGCAGCACGGCCAGCACGATGCCGCGCTGCTTCGCGAGTTGCTGCAGGGCCGCGAGCCCATATGGCCAATAGGATTCCCCACCGATCAGACGCACGAGGATGCCGCGCGCCTGCGCAAGCGTGCGCTCGATATAGGTGTCGACCGAGAGCGGATGACGCAGTTCGGCGAGATTGACGAGCCGTAGCGACGGCAGGCTGTCGCGACCACGGCGCCAACCGGCCGCGAACGCCGCTAGATCGGAATCCGAATACGAGAGCACCACGAGATCGGCCGGGTCCTGGCCGATGTCCCTTGGTATCGCGGTCTCCTCGAGACCGCGGCTCTCGCGGAAGACGACGTGCATCAGATGCCAGTTCCTGAAAGACCGAGTCCCGCCTTGATCGCGGCTTCATCAATGTTTCCGTGCTCGCCGATCACGACGAGCTTTGACTGCCTCGCACCCGCGCCCCAGGGCTTGTCGAACTGGTGGCGCACGCGCTCGCCGACCGCTTGCAGCAAGAGGCGCATCGGCTTGCCTTCCATCGCGATGTAACCCTTGACGCGCAGCACATTCTGCTCGCGCGCCAGCCGCTGAACGGATGCAACCAGCGCGTCGATATCGGTGACCTCGGGAAGATCGATCACGACCGACGCAAAATCGTCGTGCTCATGATCCTCCTCGCCGTCGTGATGCGAGGGACGCGCGGCGAGATCGTTCTCGGCGGCAGCACCGAGGCCGAGGATGAGGCGCGCGTCGATGGCGCCGTCGGTGATCGCCAGCATCGGCACGCGGCGCGGCATCTCGGCGGTGATCGCCGCTTTGGCGGCTTCGAGCCCTGCCGCGCCCGCAAGATCCGCCTTGGTCAGCAGCACGATGTCGGCGCAGGCGATCTGGTCCTCGAACACTTCCGACAGCGGCGTCTCATGGTCGAGATTCTCGTCCGCCGCACGCTGCGCCTCGACGGCGTCAGGATCGGGCGCGAAACGGCCGGCGGCGACAGCTTCGGCGTCGGCGAGCGCGATCACACCATCGACCGTGATCCGCGAACGGATCTCCGGCCAGTCGAACGCCTTCAACAGCGGCTTGGGCAGCGCCAGGCCCGAGGTCTCGATCAGGATATGATCGGGGCGCACCGGTCGCGACAGCAGCTTCTCCATGGTTGGAATGAAATCGTCGGCGACGGTGCAGCAGATACAGCCATTGGCGAGCTCGATGATGTTCTCTTCCGGGCAATTCGCATCGGCGCAGGATTTCAGAATCTCGCCATCGACGCCCTCGCTGCCGAACTCGTTGACGAGCACCGCGAGCTTCTTGCCGTTGGCATTGGCAAGCAGATGCTGGATCAGCGTGGTCTTGCCGGAGCCGAGAAAGCCCGTGACGACCGTGACCGGGACTTTTGCGAGCGAATTCATTCGGCGGCCTCCGGCACGACGGCCAAGGTGGGAATGGGGGGAATGCGGGCAAGCGATTGCTTGCGGAAGATCTCCGGGCGGCTGCGCCAGGGCACGAGGCCGTCGGGCGCGGCCGCATAGGCCGCGGCGCCCGCGACCACGTCGCTCGCATTCGCATCCGACAGACGGCCATAAACATAGGACCAGCGGCCGGGCGCGCTGAGCGCGACCGAGCAACCCTGGTTGCACGCAGACAGGCATTCGACGGGAACCACGCTGACGCCGTCGGGCACGCCGGCCTCGAGGATCGCACCATGGAGGCGCTTACCCGGCGTCGTCTCGCCCTCGCCAAGCGTCTGGCCGGCGCGGCAGGTGATGCAGACATGAAGTGTGACGGTCATCGCTTCTTCCAGAATAAACAGCGGGAAGCGATGAGGCCCACGAACCGTTCTTGCGAAGGTCCGTTTCCCCGTCGCGGAACACCCCGTCCGCCGGTCCAAAATCGTCCGCGCTGGCAGGTCTCCCGGCTTCCGGAGCAGGGTTTCCCCTTCGATCCCCGCCTTCCCGATCCCCTAGGGGTCAGTGGCTTCGGGCATCTCTCCGGTCACGGTCGCGGGGGCGGCTGCATTTTGGAACCAAATCTTGCCGATTCGGACCCTATCGCATTCCCTCTTCGCCTGTCGTAGGACAGGAACCAACGCCGGGTCACCATTTGCCCCCGACCGCCTCTTGTCAAGCCGAAGGACCCCGTCCGATGACGTCAGAACCGGATACCCAGACGGCCGACGAAACCGACGCCCGTCACGCCTCGAAAATGGCGAAGAAGAAGGTCGCCCGCGACAAGATCATGGCGACCAAGAGCGGCGAAAAGGGCCTCATCATCGTCCACACCGGCGCCGGCAAGGGCAAGTCGTCCTCGGCCTTCGGCATGATCGTCCGCTGCGTCGCCCATGGCTTCCCCTGCGCGGTCGTGCAGTTCATCAAGGGCGCCTGGGACACCGGCGAGCGCCGCATGCTCACCGGTCATTTCGGCGACCTCTGCCAATTCCACGCCATGGGCGAGGGTTTTACCTGGGAGACGCAGGACCGCGCCCGCGATATCGCAGCCGCGCGCGCCGGCTGGGAAAAGGCCAAGGAACTGATCCTCGACCAGAATCTCCGCATGGTCGTGCTCGACGAGATCAACATCGCGCTGCGCTACGATTATCTCGACATCGCCGAAGTTGTCGATTTCCTGGTGACCTCGAAGCCACCGATGACGCATGTCGTGCTCACCGGGCGCAACGCCAAGGACGAGCTGATCGAGATCGCCGATCTCGTCACCGAGATGACGCTGATCAAGCATCCCTTCCGCTCCGGCATCAAGGCGCAAGCCGGCGTCGAGTTCTAAGAAACTCGCGATGGCGCGCGCATTGATGATCCAGGGGGCCGGCTCGGACGTGGGCAAGTCGCTCATCGTCGCCGGTCTCGCGCGCGCGTTTGTTCGACGCGGCCTGCGCGTGCTCCCGTTCAAGCCGCAGAACATGTCGAACAATGCTGCCGTCACGGTCGACGGCGGCGAGATCGGCCGCGCCCAGGCGCTCCAGGCGCTCGCCGCCGGCGTCGAGCCGCACACCGACATGAACCCGGTGCTGCTCAAGCCCGAGACCGATGTCGGCGCGCAGGTGATCGTGCAGGGAAAACGCATCGCGACCGCGCGTGCGCGTGAATATGCGGCGATGAAGCCGTCATTGATGGGCGCCGTGCTGGAGAGCTTCGAGCGGCTGAAGGCGCGCGCCGATCTCGTGCTGGTGGAAGGCGCCGGCAGCCCGGCCGAGGTGAACCTGCGCAAGGCCGACATCGCCAATATGGGTTTTGCGCGCAAGGCTGGCGTGCCGGTCGTGCTGGTCGGCGATATCGACCGCGGCGGTGTCATCGCGCAACTCGTCGGCATCAAGGCGGTGATCGACCCGGATGATGCCGCGATGATCCAGGGTTTTGTCATCAACAAGTTCCGCGGCGATCCCACGCTGTTCGACGACGGCTATAAGCTGATTGAAGAAAAGACCGCATGGCGCGGCTTTGGCGTGCTGCCCTGGTTCGCGCGCGCCGGCGAGCTGCCGGCTGAGGATGCGCTGGGCCTGAGCGATGCGCGCAAGCCGGGCCAATGCAAGATCGCCTGTCTCGCGCTGTCGCGGATCGCCAATTTCGACGATCTCGATCCGCTCAAGCTCGAGCCTGGCGTCGATCTCGTGATGGTGCGGCCGGGCGAGGCAATTCCCGGCGACGTCAGGCTCGTCATCATTCCCGGTTCGAAATCCACGCGCGGCGACCTCGCCTTTCTGCGCGCGCAGGGCTGGGACATCGATCTCCTGGCGCACTACCGCAGAGGCGGCCATGTGCTCGGCCTCTGCGGTGGCTATCAGATGCTCGGACGAAGCGTCACTGATCCCGAGGGGATCGAGGGCCCCGCCGGCGATACACCGGGTCTCGGACTTCTGGATGTCGAGACGGTGATGAGCCCGCAGAAGACATTGACGCTTGTCGCGGCCGTGCATGCCGCGACGGACCAGCCGATCGAGGCTTATGAAATCCACATCGGCCGCACTGATGGGCCGGATCGCGCGCGGCCATTCGCAAGGCTGAACGGGGAACCAGAAGGCGCGATCTCGCGCGACGGACGCGTGCAAGGCAGCTATCTGCACGGCCTGTTCACGTCGGATGATTTCCGCAAGGCGTTCTTGGCGAAGCTCGACATTCCCGCAGGCAACGAGCCCTATCACGCCAGGGTCGAGAGTGCGCTCGATGCGCTTGCCGATCACATCGAGCAACATCTCGACGTCGACGGCCTGCTCGCGCTAGCGCGCTAGCGCCTCGGCCAGGCGCGTCCATTCGGAGTCGCCGCCCGGAAGCCCGAGGCGCAGCCATGTCGGCTCCCGCGCGAACACGCGCGACCAGATATGGCGACGCGCCAGTCTCTCCTGCGCCGCAAGCGCGTCAGGCGTCTCGTAGAGACGAAACAGCTGCGTGCCGCCAACGAGCGTCCAGCCTTGCGACCGCACCATGCCGTCGAGGCGAACGCAGTCTCGCGCCAGCCGCGCGGACGTGGCCTCGGCCCAGGCATCGTGATGCAGAGCGCGGCAACCGATCGCGATCGCCGGTCCCGAGACCGGCCAAGGCCCCGACATCGATGCGAGCCTGGCGATGTCGGAGGAATTGCCGAGCGCGAAGCCGAGCCGCAGGCCGGCAAGGCCGTAAAACTTTCCAAAGGAGCGCAAAATCAGCAGCCCCGGCCGGTCCTCGGATGCAAGCGAAAGCTGCGGTGCCACATCGGCAAAACTCTCGTCGACGACGAGACGGCCGACGCGCGGCAGCAGTGACAGCAAATCCCTTGGTGTGTGGCATCGGCCGTCGGGATTGTTGGGATTGACGACAATGGCGAGGTCCGCGCCCGCCAGTGCGTCGAGCTCCCCGACCTCCTGGACCTCCCAGCCCGCAGCCGAGAGGACCCCGGCATATTCGTTGTAGGTCGGCGCGAGGATGCGCGCGCGGCCGGGCGGCGCGAGTTGCGGCAGCAGTTGAATCGCGGCCTGTGCGCCGCCGAGCGCGACAACCGCCGCGCTCGTGCGGTAAGCGTGCCGCGCCGCCTGATGCAGCGCCTCGATTTCGCCGCGCGAGGGCAACGCGCTCCACGCGCGCGAGCTCACCTCGCCCACGGGATAAGGCACGCGGTTGATCCCGGTCGACAGATCGATCCAGTCCTCCGCGCGACCGCCGAACCGCTGCAGGGCCTGATCGAGATTTCCACCGTGCTCGCGCATGCGCTGTTCTTTCACGCGAAGGCCAGGATCGCAAGGAGGCCGGCGAGCAGCAGCATGGCGCGGCGGTAGACCGTCAATCCCCGATCGATGTCGGCGGCAAGCGGATCGCGCGCACCTTCATTCAGCCATGGCTCGTTCGTGGTGCTGCCGTGATAGATCCGCGGACCGCTGAGCCGCACACCAAGCGCACCCGCCATCGCTGCTTCCGGCCAGCCGGCATTGGGCGAACGGTGACGGCGTGCATCCCGCGTCATGCAGGACAGCGCCTCTGATCGCCGTGGCGCCAACAGCACGAACAGAAATCCGGTCAGCCGCGCCGGAACGAAATTGGCGACGTCGTCGATGCGCGCCGCGGCCCAGCCGAAAGCTTCGTGGCGTTCGGAGCGATGGCCGATCATGGAGTCCAGCGTGTTGATCGCTTTGTAACCCAAAATGCCGGGAAGACCGAACAGCGCGCCCCAGAACACGGGTGCGACGATCCCGTCGGACGCATTTTCGGCGAGGCTCTCGATCGCCGCGCGCGCGATCCCGGCCTCGTCGAGCGTCAGGGGATCGCGGCCAACGATGCGCGAGACCGCCTCGCGTGCGGCGGCGATGTCACCGGCCCGCATGGGATTTGCGACGGCAGCAACGTGGGCGTGCAGCGAACGCAGGGCGACCAGCGGCCAAGCCAGGACGCCGACCAGCACGACCTGGATCTCCAAGGGAAGCAGGGACTGAAGCGCCCAGCCGAGCGCAACGGCGAGCCCGATCACCGCGAGCGTTCCGGCAAGACCGGCGGCGCGGCGAAACGCCGGCGGATCAGACGATCGATTCCAGGCGGTGTCGATGGCAGAGATCAGCCGGCCCAGCCAGGTGACGGGATGGCCGATCCGCGCGAACAACCACGACGGCCAGCCCAACAGGGCATCCACCGCCATCGCCACCGCCATCGCACCCGCAAAACCCACACCCGTCTCCTGTCCTGCCCCTGTTGCGCAAACCACGACCAGAGCGCAAGCCCCCGGCTGGCGGATTTCGGCTTTGTTTTTGGCTGCGTTTGGTGATTAGTGCTGGGCTACAGGAGACCTTTATGGCCGTCATCTTGATCACGGGCGGAGCGCGATCGGGCAAGAGCAAGCGTGCGGAAATGCGCACGCGCGCCTTTCCTGGGCAGCCGGTCTATGTCGCGACGGCCGAGGCTCTCGATGCCGAAATGGAGGCGCGCATTGCCGGGCATCGCGCGCGCCGCGGAACAGACTGGATCGAACGCGAAGTGCCGCTCGATCTCGTTCCCGCGCTGGTCGCAAGCGACGGCGGCGGCGCGCGGCTCGTCGATTGCCTGACGCTGTGGCTCTCTAACCTCATGCATACGGAGCGCGACTGGGAACGCGAGATCAAGGAGCTTGCCGGTGCCCTGCCCCGGCTGAAAAGCCCCGTCGTTCTCGTGACCAACGAGGTCGGCCTCGGCATCGTCCCCGACAATGCGCTGGCGCGGAGCTTCCGCGACGCCGCCGGGTTCATGAACCAGGCCATCGCGGCCGTTGCCGACGAGGCCGAGTTCGTCGTCGCCGGCCTGCCGATGAAATTAAAATGATGCCGCGCGCCGAATTCTTTCAGGACGTCATCGCCGATTTCAGGATCGCGGCATCGTTCGTGACGATCCTCCCCGTGGCATCGTCGAAGCCCGCCGCTGACGGCGCCGTCGCGCGCGCGACCTGGGCGCTGCCCGTGGCGGGACTGCTGGTCGGCCTTGCCGGCGCCCTGGTCTACAAGGTCGCGAGCCGGTTCGGTCTGACACCGAACCTTGCCGCCCTGCTCGCGCTGGCCGCGACCGCCCTTATCACCGGCGCGCTGCACGAGGACGGCCTTGCCGACACGGCCGACGGGCTCGGCGGCGGCCGCACGCGCGAGCGCAAGCTCGAGATCATGCGCGACAGCCGGATCGGCACCTATGGCGCCTGCGCGCTGATCCTGTCGTTCGGCCTGCGCTGGAGCGCGCTCGCGGCGATCGCCAATCCGTGGGCCGTCGCGCTCGCGCTGTGCGCTGCGCATACTGCGGCCCGCGCGGGCTTGCCGGCGTTCATGTCGCAGGTCGCACCTGCACGACCTGACGGCTTGTCGGCGAGCGCCGGATCACCGCCGGGCCGCAGCGTTGCGATCGCATTCGCTGTTGGAATCCTCACGCTCACGCTCGCGCTTGGGCCCGGCAAGGCGCTGGTGAGCCTGATCCTGCTCTCCCTCGCCGGGCTGATGCTGGCGCGACTTGCCATCCGCCAGATCGGCGGGCAGACCGGCGACATCCTCGGCGCGTTCGAGCAGACGGGCGAGATTCTGGTCCTGCTGGTTGCCGCAGCTTTCCAGATCGGAGGGTGACGCGATGGTCGAATTCGACGACGCCTTTCGCCAGCACTTGCGCGAGCTGTTCGTGTGGCGCCGCGACGTGCGCCGCTTTCGCGCCGATCAGTTGCCTGACGGCGCCATCGATCGCCTGATCGAGATGGCCTGTCTCTCACCCTCGGTCGGCCTCAGCCAGCCCTGGCGCTTCGTCATCGTCGATGACGCCGCACGGCGTCGTGCCGTGGTCGACGACTTCAAAGCGTGCAACGCCGACGCACTGAATGCCTATGCCAGTGAGCGCGCGGCGCGCTATGCCACGCTGAAACTCTCGGGTCTCGAACAAGCCCCGGGCCACCTCGCCGTGTTCGCCGACAAGGCCAGCGACATCGGTCACGGCCTCGGCCGCGCGACGATGCCGGAGACGACGGAATATTCGGTGGTCGCGGCGATCACCGCGATGTGGCTGGCCGCGCGCGCCGAGGGCATCGGGCTTGGCTGGGTATCGATCCTCCATCCGGATCGCATCCACGCCATTCTTGACGTGCCGGACACCTGGAAATTCATCGCCTATCTCTGCATCGGTTATCCGGAAGTCGAATGCGACCGGCCCGAGCTGGAACAGGCGAAGTGGGAGCAGCGGCGCGGCGCGGAAGAATTCACACTGCGGCGTTAAGCGCGTGCCCCATACGCCCTACGACCTGCTCCTGCCGGCAACCGCCGCAATCGGCGCGGGGCTTTCCTGCTTCTGGAACATCAACAACGGCCGGAGAATGACGCGGCCATAGGCCTCGTAGTGGTGCTGGGTCGAGACCGCCATCTTCAGCGGCGTCGCGTAATTCGCCTCGAACGTCATGAACGAGGCGTAGGTCCAGGAGAAGCCGACGCCGACCGAGCCCAGTTCGGTGATTCCCGGAAACGTCGAGTACACCGCCCCCCAGTCGGTGAAGATGTAAGTGTCGAAACCCCTGAGCCATTGCGACCAGTTGTAGTGCAGCTCGGCGTTGAAATAGTAGCCGCTGTCGCCGGAGGCCGAGTTGGAGGGATAACCGCGCACGGTGGTGGGACCGCCGATCGAGAAGATCTGGTCGCCCGGCAGCAGCTTTTCCTGTGTGTACTGCCAGCTCGCCAGCACGTTGGTGCTGAAATTTGCAGGCCCCGCAGCGCTGGTCGCGAACATCGAGCCGGTATAGGTGTTGAACGCGCGGTTGTTGCCGAGCACGTGGTCTTGCCATGCGATGTAGTTCACCGCAGGCGAAACCGTGATCGAATAGGTATTGCCCGAATTGGTCACCGAGAGGCCGGCCGTGGCCTTGTCGTAATGATCCTGGGTCACGGCGACCGTTGCGAAGCGGCTGACAGTCTTGCCCTCGGTCTCCGCGGCGTTGAGCAGCACCAGCCAGTTCTGCGTCACCCAGACCGGCTGGCTGAAATTGACCGCGGCCTGGCTCGAGCGTCCGGTGACGTCGAGCGCGACGAACGGTCCCTGAATGATCTTGATCTTGCCTTCGGTATAGCTGACACCGGCGCGGCCGCCCCAGGGATTGACCGGGATGCTGTAGGCGACGTTGCCGTTGAGATTGCCGTCGGAACGGACGCCGTAGAATGTCAGGCGGTCGTCGACGCCGAACAGGCCGTGGCGCTTGTAGAAGGCCCCACCCTCCCAACGCCCGGTATTCTCCGCGCCCTGGTTGTCGGTGAAGAGCTGCAAGGTGTCGACCGGCGGTTCGATCACGGCGAACTGGAGATCGGTCAGGCCGAAGCTCGTGCCGGGCTGCAGCAGCGCCTTGATCTGCACGTCGTTGGTCCGGTTGAACCAGATCACGTCGCGATTGAGTTTCGGAACGTCGAGCACCTCGCCTTCGGGCTCCTTCACGCGCTGAAGGATGTAGTCGGGGCGGGTCTGCTTGTTGCCCTCGATGGTCGTCTTCTGGAGCCGGCCTTCGGTCAGCTTGACGCGGACGATGCCGCCCTTGGCATCCTGCTCGGGCAGCGTCGCTATGCCCGTGACGATGCCGCGCTCGGTATAGATGGCGTTGATGTCGGCGACGAGCTGCAACAGCGAAGCGATGTCGACGTTCTTGCCGACGTACTTCTTCGCGATCTCGTCGAGCTCGGCTGGCGTAATGAACTTGGAGGCGTCGAACTCGACCTTGTGCAGGCGGAATTTCGGCCCGCCCGGCTTCAGGAGCTGGGACTTCTCCCGCTCGCCGCCAATCACCGCCGGCCCGTTGAGCTTGGGCGGCGCGCTCTGCTGTTCGAGCTGCCGGCGTTGCCGGTCGACGTCGTTCTGGATCACGCCGGGATTGATCGACGGAATCTGCGCCCGCGCGGGGACGATGCACGACGCTGCCAGCCCAAGCCCTAACGCTGCCCCCAGAATCCGCATCCCTGGTCCCGTTACCATGCCTGTGCGAGACGGCCAATGGCCGGCTTCGCCGCCCCGATCGCCGCGTCCTTCCAGCCGGTGCGTCCCACGCGCTGACCCTGCCGGCGCAGCTTGCGCATGTCGCTCAATCCCTCGATGTTGACGGCGGGTCCGGCCCCGATGGTTTCGACCGGTCGCGGCGTCAGCAGCGCATCGAGCCGCGCCTTGCCGGAGAGACCGAGCAGGTAGAACGTCCCCCCGTCCTTCTTCGCGAGCCAGGTCTCGATGTTCTCGTTGCCCTCGCCGTCGACGGAGATGTTGCGGATCATGCTGGCGCCGGTGAAGTCGTTGCAGCAGGTGTGGGTCGGCCCGTAATTGGTGACGGTCGCGGAGACGCCGCCGGTGTAGAACACCACATAGGTGTTGCTGACATTGGCGTTCCCAACCTGGCTCATCGTGAACACGCCACCCGGCTGGTAGAGCTGGAGCGACGGCCAGTTGGACGGCGCCGGCGTACGGTTGTTGAGCAGCACCTGCTGGGTTGCCGTCGTCAGCATGAGCTGACCCGGGACATAGCCGTTCAGGATCGCCACGGCGTGGGCGTCGGTCCAGAAGTTCGCATCCACCACCCTGAACTGGTTGATGATGATGCCGTCCGGATCGATCGAGACGTTGGCCGAGGTCGCGGTGCCGCCGTTGTAGCCGGTCACGTTCATGATCAGCGGGACCTGCGGCGTCGAGCGGATCTGCTCGCCATTGACCTTGATCGTATCCGCCGCAAGGTCGAGCTCCCTCACCACGCTGACGAAACCGATCGTCAGGTCACCCGGCGAGGACAGCTTGACCGTGTTGCCCCTGATCCGGTCGAGCGAGACCGAGCCCGCCGAAGCGAAGTGCGTGTCGCCGTTGGCGAAGATCGATCCGCCCCGGATCGAACCGGCATCGGAGCGCAGGTCGATATCGCCGGCATCACCCGGGATACCCGCCGTGGTGAGCTGGTTGAAGACGATGTCGTTGACGGCATGCAGGGTCTGTGTGCCGCCGCTGATCGCGGTGCCGAGAGTGATTCCCCCGACAGTCGCGGTGACGTCGAGCGTGCCGCCGGCCGTGAGATTATCCCAACGAACGACAGTGCCGCTCAAGACAGCGCTGCCGGTCGTGGCCGTGAGGTTATGACCGGTGTTGGTGCCCGCCGCGATCAGCCTGGCCGAGCCGTTGGCGGAGACCGAGCCGAGCGTCGTCACACCGCCCGACATCACCGTCTGCGCCAGGATGAAGCCGTTGTCCGCATCGACGTTGATGCTGCCGGCGTCGCCGTTGATACCGGTGGACGTGAGCGCGTTGAAGCTGACGTTGTCGTGGGCGCGGATGGTCTGTGTGCCGCCGCTCTGCGCGGTCTTGAAGCCGATGCTGCCCTGGCCCGCGGTCGCGTCGAGCGTCGTGCCGACGTTGAGAACGTTCCAGTTGATCGCGCCGCCGGCGGTCAGCAGGCCCGCTCCGGTGGCGGCGGCGAGCGTGTTGCCGGTGATGGTCGAGGTTGCGACCAGCGTCGCCCCGCCATGGGCGGAGACCGAGCCGAGCGTCGTCACGCCGCCCGACATCACCGTCTGCGCCAGGATGAAGCCGTTGTCTGCATTGACGTTGATGCTGCCGGCATCGCCGCTGTAGCCGGTGGACGTGAGCGCGTCGAAGCTGACGTTGTCGTGGGCGTGGATGGTCTGTGTGCCGCCGCTCTGCGCGATCTTGAAGCCTATGCTGCCTTGGCCCGCGGTCGCGTTGAGCGTCGTGCCGACGTTGAGGACGTTCCAGTTGATCGGCCCGCCGGCGCTCAACAGGCCCGCTCCGGTGCTGGCGGCGAGCGTGTTGCCGGTGATGGTCGAGGCTGCAACCAGTGTCGCCCCGCCATGGGCCGAAACCGAGCCGAGCGTCGTCACGCCGCCCGACATCACCGTCTGCGCCAGGATGAAGCCGTTGTCGGCCGTGACGTTGATGTTACCGACATCACCGCTGTAGCCGGTCGTAACCAGCGACTTGAACGTCACGTTCTGGCTGGCGTGGACCGTTTGCGAGCCGCTGCTGTCGGCCGTGCCGATGACAATGCTGCCATTGTTCGCGACGGCGCTGAAGCTGCCGCTCGCACCCGTGGCCGTGCCCGCCAGTACTTGGTCGAGCGTCAAGCCGCCTGAACCAACCAGATCCACGCCACCCTTCACTGCGGACAACAGGCTTGCCTCGGTGTCGGTGAGAGCCTTCAGGTAGATGCCACCGGCGCTCGTGCTCGCCGAAAGCCGAGCCGCGCTGAGGATGAGGCGGGCCGCCGCACTGCCGATGCCGTTCGATGCGTCTAGCGAGACTTCTGCCCCTGAGCCGGACGCCACGATCTTCGTTTGACCGTCGCCGTTGTCGATGATCGCTCCGGGCGAAGCGACGCCGCCGGCGGTAACGACGATCGACGGCGCGTTCGAGGCCGCCGCATAGGACAGCGACGAGTTGAGCTGGCCGATCGTCGCGTTGCCCGTGGTGATCACTGAGATCACGCCGGCCGCGTTGATGGCCGAATAGGCGCCCATCGACAGTGAGGCGGAAGCCAGCGTCACCCCGTCCGAGGAGCTGCTGGCCACCACCGGCGCCGCGCTGGTGCCATCGGCGAAAGTCACAGCGCCGTTTGCGAGCAGCTGCATCAGGCCAACGCTGGTGACATCGGCATTGATGCTGATCGCGCCGTGCGGCACGTTCAGCGTCAGTGTCCCGCCCGCAGTCAGCGCGCCGTAGGTGCCGGTCGCACCCACCGCGAGATCGTGCGCCACGACCAGGATGCTGAGGTCGCCGACCGCGGAGCCTGTGAGCGCGCCGGAGAGCTGCACCTGAAGCGGCTGGAACGTCGCGCCGTCGAAGCTGATATCGCCGCCGGCGCGCAGATCGAGATCCGTGCCGACGATATGCACCGCCGTGCGATCGGCGAAGTTGGTTCCAGCCTCGGCATAGATGCTGCCTGTCGCGGCCAACTGGATGGCGCCGGTCGCTGAGACGTTGCCGAGGACCAGGTCGCCGGTGGTCTGCTTCACATAGACGCCCAGTCCGGACGACACCTGATCAAGATGATCGCTGGTCGGGCTCGCGAAGGCGATCTGGATCGCGTTCGCGTTGGCCGCCGGGTCGGCTCCGGCCGCGCCAGCGCTGCCGATGTTGCCGTGCTCGGCGATCAGGGAGAGGTTGGGAATGTCGCCGGAGATCACAGGAACCCCGCTCACGCCCGCGGAGATGCTGCCCACCGCATCGAGCTTGACGTCACCCCTGCCGGTCACCTGGATGCCGCCGGCCTGCGCGGCAGCGATCGGACCGTAACTCGCGGCCGCAATGCCGCCGAGCACGAGGCTGTTCTTGCTGCCGAGATAGACCTCCGACAGCGCCTTGGCGGTGACCGCGGTTGGATTGTCCAGAATGACGAGGCTCTGTTGCGACAGCGTGACGTTGTAGGTCACGACGCCGGTCGTCGAGTCGGTCGAGGAGTTGACGACGAGCTGTCCGGGACCGGCCGAGGCGAGCAGTCCCTTCTGGGCGGACGTCAGCGACGAGGCATTGACACTCGTGAACGTGAACGTCTGAGGCGCCGCGAGCTGGCCGACCGAACCGTTCGGTGTGTACAGCATGACCTGGCTGGCCTTGATGTTGGCCGCGACATCCTCGCTGATCGGCGGTGGCGGTGCACCGACCGCTGAGGAAGAGACGGTGTAGGCGAGCTGGCTCTGAGTCCATTGCGAGCCCGCTGTGATCATCCCGTAGAGCTTTTCGGTCGGAGCGAGCGTATAGGCATAGTTCGAACTGTAGGTCGCAAGCGCCGTCTGCAGGGCCGTGTTGGTCGGCATAAGCTGATGGCCAGTTGCCACGCCGTCGAACAATCTGGTGAACAGGTTCGACGAGAGCGTGCTGCCGAACAGCGTCGCCAGAGGGTCAGAGGGCGCGGTGCCGAGCAATGTGGTCAGCGAGGCCTTGACCTGAACCGTGTCGATCATGCCGAGCAGGAACTGGTCCTTCAGCAAGCGCGTCGTGGCCTCATTCTGCATGTCCGTCGTCGAGACCGCGGAAGGATCGATGCCGAGCTTGGCGGCTACCTGCGCCCGCAGCACGGTCAGGCCCACCGAGGTCGGGCTATAGGTGTTGCCGTTCGCGAAGGCGACGTTCTTGAGCTGGAAGTAGTCGTTGTAGGCCGCCGTGACCATGGTCTGGTAACTGTTGACGGCTGCGGTCGCGCCGTTGCCGCTGAGGAGGTCCAGGCTGGTCCAGACATCCGCCAGATGCGCGCTCTGCTCGGCCGTGAGGCCGCCGGACGACAGGCCGTTCAATATCCTGGCTTGCGCCCCATCGGAGGCCGCGGCCTCGAGGAACACCGGGCCGCTCTTCGACTCGACCGTGCCGAGCCGCAGATCGCCCTTGGACTGCACGATGTAGGTTCCGGTCGTCGAATAGCTGTTGAGCATGCCGCCATCGACGCTGCCGTCGACCAGCGTCGTGCCGGTCGCCTGGATCACGAGCGGATTGATGTTGGTGAGGACGGTCGCGCCGTTGCTGACGCCGGTCACCGCGCCAATCGCACCGCCGGTGGACCTGATCTCGATGTTCTTGCCGACGACGACAGGGTTGGCGACGCTGTAGGCGGACGCCGAGTTGATGTCGCCGGTCGCCGAGATGAAGACGCTGCCCTGCGGCGCGTCGCCGGCCACGGTCGAGTTCACCTTGACCTGGTTGATCGACAGCGAGCCCACGGCCGCGATCGCAATATCGTGGTCGATCGAATTGGCGGTGAGGCTGCCGCCATAGACCTGCACGGAGACCGGCGCCCCGCCGGCACCGATGCTGCCGATGCCGCCCGCCGCCGACAGCGACACACTGGTGCCCGATATCACCGGGTTGTTGGCGTTCGCGCCGACCGTGATGGCCGAACTGGCGCCCGTGGCCACGACCGAGGTCGCACCCTGAAGGTTGTTGATGGGGCCGTTGATGACGATGCCGGAGTTCGACGTGACCGCGACCGTGCTGGCGCCGCCGCCGTTGAACTGGATGTTGATGGGGTTCGATGCCTTGACGGTGTTGGTCAGCGTCAGCGTCAGGTGATCGAAGATCTCCTGGAACCAATCGTACTGTCCATCCGCGCCGCAGCACTTGTCGGAATGGGTGTTGCCGCCGCCGCCGTGAGCCGAACCGGTCGCGGTGACGACCTCCTGGTAATTCGTGCTCTGCAATTGTCCCGTGGTGGCGCCGTTGGCGACCTGCTGCACGTCCGAGACCAGGCTGGTGGTGCGGACGAAGGAGCTACCGCTGTTGGGATCCCGCGAGGTGTATTGCCAGCCATAGTCGAACTGCGTGCTCGTCGTCGAACGATCCAGCCGCGCGGTGTCGACCCACTGGTAGTACATGTTGGCTTGCGGCGCGTACTGCAGGCCGGCCGTGCCGCTTGTCGCGGCAAGCATCGAGCCGTCGTACTGGCTCGCATTGACGCTGTTGGTTCGATACGTCGACACCTGCTGGCCGCCCGGGGCGGCAGGATCGTAGACGTACCACGTCGTCTGCGCCTTGAGCTGATCGACGATCTCGATCACGCTGGCTGCGCTGACGCCGGTATTGATCGTGTTGGTGACGAGTTGAAGGCCGGTGGTGTTGTTCACCGTGATCGTGCCGGCGCCCCCGTTGACGATGATGTTGCCCTGCGGCGTGCCGTCGGTCGAGGTCGAGATGATCTTGCCGTTCAGGTAGACGTAGCCGCCGGACCCCTGCACCACGCCGTTCAGGAGGATCTGGTCGGTGGCGGCATTGTACCTCGCGCCGACCTGGACGTCGCTGCCACTTACCTTCGACAGATACTGCGTCAAATCCACATAGCTGCCGTGCTGCGCGTTGGTCTGGGCCTGGGCAAAGGCCGAGCTGTCGGCCTTCAGAGCGTTGATGGCGTTCAGCGCGCCGGTGCCGATATTGACCGAATAGTTGCTGCTCGAGCCGCTTTGGATGGTGCCGTTGATGTTGAGAACCGATGCCGACAGGATGATCGCCTTGCCGATGATGAAGGGCGCGTTCGCCGGCGGGTTGGTCGCCGTGTTCGCCGTCTTCGGCGTGATCACATCGGGCTGGATGTTGATGACCTGGAAGTAGGCGGAGCAATGCGAGCAGTTGAACGGGCTGGAGCCGCTATAGACGCCCTGGCCGTCATAGGTGCTTGCCTCCCATGGGGCGGTGCTGATGGTCTGCCTGGTCGGCCCCTCGATCGTCGCGAGCGTTGACGCGTCGGGAGTGCTGCCGGCATGTTCGTTGCCGTTGCCCGGCGCACCCGAACCCATCGGCAGGAAGATCGCCGAATAGAGCGAAAGGCCGTCGTAATAGAGATCCAGCAGCCGCGCCGTAAAGACAGTGCTGTTGCTCGCCGTACCGGCGACGCCCGCGCTGCCGGAGGCGCAGCAATAATAGGAATACGGGTGATTGCCGCCGGAAGCGATATGCACGCCGCTGTCGTAGGCGCCATAGGCACCGAGATAGGTCGCCGCCGCCATCACCGCCGTCAGCGTGTCGTTGTCAGCCGGCTTGTACTCGGTATTGGCCCATTGCGAGGCCACGTCGTGGTTGGAGCTGAAGATGCTGCCGACGCCGCCATTGAAGGTGAAGGAGCCGTTCGGCACCACCATCTGGATTGTCGCAGCATCGAACGTCTGCGATGCGACGACGTTGCCGAGATTGTTGGTGATCTTGAGCAGGCCGTTCTCGTTGGTGACGACGCCGTCGAAGTAGATGTCGGGCGTGCGCGTCAGGGTGTTGCCGTTCTGGTCGACACCGAGACCCGTGTTGGGATCCTTGCGGTTATAGACCGCCGAGATGTCGATGATCGGCGTCGCGCTGTTGTTCGACGTGAAAGTCACGTTCGACGACGACCCCGGGTCGACCTGCGGGTGCGTGACCAGCCCCCCCGTCACGTTGGTGATCGTGAGGTTCGACAGCGCTACGAAATCGAGGCCCTGGTTTTCAATCTTGATCATGGGCGAAGAGCGCGCGATCACCGATGGTGCGGCAAGACCTGCGCCACCTGCCCCGGACAGCCTCTGCGCCAGGATCGAAACGTTGCCGGCCGACACCATTATATCGCCGAACGCGAAGGCGTTGCCGGATGCATTGGCAGCGAACGGCGCCTGCTGGATCAGGGTATTGATCTGGCGCTGGATCTCGCCGGTCGGATCGGTGCCGCCAAACGTGATCGAGGGCTGCGTGGCGGAAAGCGCCGTCTGGACCTGCGTCGACGTCAGGCCACTCAGAGATGCGAGTTGAGCGACGATCGTCTGGTAAGGATTGAAGCCGCCCACGATGGTGTACTGGATCGTCTGGTGGTTCCAGCTCATCACCCGATTGAAATGATCGACGTCGGAGACGTATTCGAGCGAGAGCGGATCGTAGGGGCTCGTCGTAGACAGGGTCGGCGTGCTCGCGCCAAGCGCGATCGTGATCGTCTCGTCATTGTGGATGCCGGCCACCACGAGGCCGTTGAGCGCGACATTGCCGGTCCCGCCGCTGTTGTCGTTGCTGTGGTTGTCGCTGTTCTTGGCGCTGAAGATCTCCAGGTAGGGATTGTAGTTGCTACCGAGGCCGGAGGCCGTGACCTGGCCCGGCGTCGCGGTGAGCGAGATGTCGTTGGCGCCGAGCACCTTCGAGCCGATGGCAAGCGTCAGGCTGGTGTCGTCGTCGGCGTTGGCGGTGCCGCGATAGAGGCCCGAGATGGCAACGACCGTGTTGTTGTAGACCACCGTCGTCGCGTTCGCGGCCACGCTGCTGTAGACGCTGCCGTCGCCGGCCAGGCCTGCGGCGATGTTGATCTTGCCCCAGGCCTCCACTGTCGAGCTGCTGCCGACATTGACGTTCTGCGTTGCATGCACCCATGCGTTCGTGCTGGCACCGACTCCGCCGACCGCACCATAGAGGCTGGCGTTGGCGTAATTGTTTGCCGCCATCCGCGACGCCGAGCCGACATAGATGTTGCCGGCGCTGAACAGCTCTCTGGCCTGGATGTTGACCGTGAGCGTGGCGTTTGCCGTCATGTCGGATTCGGCGCCGCCGCCGGCGAACAGGCCCGCGGCGCTCAAATTGACCGTGTCGGTCGTGCTCAGCGTGTTGTAGGCCTCGATGTTGATTGCGCCCGTCGTCGTTCTCGGATCGGCATTAAGGCTCAGGATCGTACCGGCGTCGATGTTGGTCGTGACGGTCTGCGTGACCCTGGACTTGCTGAGCGCCGCCGCGCCGGCAAACACGCCGCCGGAACCAGACCGCGCCCCGCCACCAGCCTGGTTGACTACGTCGTTGGCGATCACAACCATATCGCCGCCGGCCGAGTTGACGATCAGATGCGTGCCGATTTCAGCGGTGGTCGCCGACGTGACATCGTTCTGCGCGCTGCCACCGGAGGCGCCCGCCGTAGAGGCCTGATAGGCATCACCGCTGCCGGCATAATTCGTCGTATGTTTGGCCTTGATGTTGAGGCCGCCGAAATAAAGCGTGTTGTCCGTCGCCTCGCCATAGAGCATGGCGTCGGTGACCGCGGTGGTGGCCGTCGTCGCAACCGCTGCTGCGCCGGCATAGGTGCCGCCCGCACCGACGAGCGCGCTGGCGACGTTGGTATCCGTGCCCGTGGCGGTGATCTGGAGAACGCCCGTGTTGGACGCGGCGGTGACCGCGCCGGCCCCGAGATAGGCGTAGGTGTGGGCGCTCGAGGAGACCTGTGCGACGGTCGCGCCAATGGCGAGGAACCCGGTCGAGAGGCCAGTCGACTCGGCGTACTGGCTGCTGTCGTTCTCTGCGGCAATGACCACGTCGGCATTGGGAAGATGGATCCCGATGCCGCCATACGCACTCACCGTCGCGTTCTCGGACGCCCTGGCATAGCTGCCCTGGGCACCGATCAACGAGCCGCCGCCGCCCGCGAGCGACCAGGCGTAAGTCGTCGTGCCGCCGGTCGGCACCAGCGCCATGGCGGTCACACCGAGCGCACCGCCCGAGAAGGTGGTGTTGTCGCCGACATCGGCCGTGACGGTGGCCGTCACCATCGATTCCGCGACGGACACGCCGATGGCGCCGCCGCCGACCGCGACACCGATCGCCTTGCTCGAAAGCTTGGGCGTGATCGATGCCGACACCAGCGTGCCGGCGCCCGTCGCCGACGTGGTGATCGATGAGCTGGAACCGATCTCTGCCAGGACCGTCGAATTTTCCTTCGCTGTCGCAACTGCGCCGTCACCGGCGACGATACCGCCGGCGACCGCAGTCGCGGAAGCGGACATTGCGCCGGCCTCGGCGGCGCCAACCGCAAGGGTCGAGCTGTTCACCGTCGCGCTCGACAGCACCTTTGCCGCGACTGAACTGGACCGTCCCGTGGTCGCGATCGACACCCCGATGGCTGCAAGGCCGCCGGTGCCGCCGCCCGCGGTCACGCTCTGAGTCGAGCTGTCCATCGCCATCACGGCGACGCCAGTCGCGCCGGTGCCGCCCGTTCCGGTCACGGAGCCGCCGAGTTGGGCCGTGACGGTATTGGCGACGTTGCCGACCGCCACGGCCGCATCCGCGCCGAAATAGAGCGCTGCACCGCCGGCGATCGCCTCGCTGTCGACGGTCTTGCCCGAATAAGGTCCGGTATCGGCGTCCTTGACCCGCGCCGCAACCGTGACGGACGGCGCGGAGACGATCGCGCTCAGATTGGCGAGGACGCTGCTGTCGACGCTGGTGTAACCGATGCCGGCGCCGATGCCGACGTTCTTGGCAAAGCCCGCGCCGAGCAGGAACATCTTGGTCGCGTTGGCGCTGGTGGCGGCGACGTTGACCTGCGTGCCGGTCACATTGCCGCCCGCGATCTGGGCGGTGACGCCGTCATTGCCGCCGGTCAGGACGGTGCCGACGTCGTAGGTCGAGGTTGCGTTGGCGTTGCTCGGATTGCCCGAGGTGCCGCCCGCGACCGCGTCGCTGCCGTGCGAGGAATTGGTGCCCGCGTTCACTGATGCGAGGGTGCCGTTGTTGCCCTGATTGAGCTGGCCGGTCTGCTCGCCCTGCGTATCCGGATCGGCGGTGTTGGTGCCGATGATGATGACGCCGACGGTCGCACCGATGCCGACGCTGCCGCCGATGCCGGCGGTGACCGCGTAGGACAGGACCTCCTTGGTGCTGAGCGCGCCGACGTTGATCGCGCCGGACGAATTGAGGTCGCTGTTGCGGCTTTCCGCAATGGTCTGGCTCTTGAAGACGATCACGTTCGCCGCCGCGCCCACGCCGACGCCGGACCCGCTGGCGGCAATCGAAAGCGCGCCGGCGATCTCCTTGATCGCCACGTCCTCGGTGGCGTTGATCGTGACCGCGCCAGCCGAACCGCCAGTGGGGGACTGCAGCGTGGTGTCGTAGACGCCGGCGATGGTGGTGTTGTTGGCAATCTCGATGTTGGCCATGCCGGCGATTGCCGCCGTGCCGGTCGAGAGTGCCCCGCCAATCGAATAGGCCTGGAAGCGGTTCTTCGTCGTTGCCTCGACGTCGAGCGCGCCGCTCAGATTGACCGCAGTCGTGTGTGCCGCGCCGTTGCCCTGATAGTGGAACTCGTCGCCGACATAGGCTTCGGTCCGGTTCGCCGAGACCTGAACCAGGAACGCCGCCCCGATCGCGGCCTGGCTGCCATAGGCGCCCGAGCCGTTCGCCGACGCGATACCTGTGGCGTCGTAGGCGTTGACCGTGAGCGACGACGCCGTGAGGGAGCCGCCGTCGACATAGGCCTCGGTAGTTGCGACGAAGACGTTCAGCCCGACCGAGCCGGTGCCGAAACCGACCGCGATCGATGATGCGTCCTGCTCGGCATTGGCCTTCACGGTGACGGCGCCCACCGTTGCGCTCGCCGACTGCACGCCACCAACGGTCGCATTGGTGATATAGGCCTCGGTGTCGCGCGACATCGTCGTGCTGAGAATGGTCGCACCGCCGCCCCCGCTCCCGGTTGGCGGCACCACGCCGGCGCCGAACGCGCCCGAATAGGAGAAGCTGCTGGCGGCCACATCGATCTGCGGGTCCAGCGTCGAACTTGCCAGCCGCGTGTCGATCGCCGCGCCGTCGATATAGGCCCTGGTGGATCCGCTCATCACATTGGTGATCGGATTGATCATGATGGAGATGCCCGATCCCGCGGACAGGGTGGCGACGTTGGTGACGACGGCCTGGTGCGAGCTGGCGACGACGGCGAGGCCGCGCACACTCTCCTGGGTCTCGCTCAGATCGGGCGTGGTGTCGGTGGGCGCGCTGAAGCCGCCGAGATCGATCGCGTGCGCGAGCGTGCCGCTGTTGACGGAAAGCACGTCGCTCGTGCTGGTTCCGCGCGCATCCACTTTGGTTGTCGTCCCGCTGATATAGGCCGCGGTGGTGCCGGTGATCTTGTTCGTGACCATCGAGCCCGCGCCGCCTGCCGCGCCCTTGCTGATGGACACGGCGCCGGCGAAAACGCCCGCTTTGTCATTATTGCCAGCAATCACGGCAACGTTGTCGTTCGCAGTGATGTCGGCTCCGCCGGCGATGCTGGCGGTGACGTTGGTTCCCATCAGATTGGTGGCGACCGAACCGGCAAGGCCGATCTGCGAGGAAATCGCAATACCGACGGCAACCGTCGAGATATCGGCATTCGAGTTCGCGTTGACGACGACATTGCCGGAGGCGGTCAGCTTGGAGCCGGTGACGCCGGCACTGACATTGTTGGCGATGCTGCTGTAGACGAGGGCCAGGCCCGCGGCGCTGCCTTGCGTCGAGGCGCCAGCGACGGCGGCGGCGCCGGTGATGCTGGAATTGTCGGTCGCGGTGACGGAGATGTTGGAGGCCGTCACGGTCGATTGCGTCGTGTCGGACTGGTTGTTGCCGATTGCCGCCGAAACATTATTGGCGATCGAGCTGATTGTCATGCCGCCGACGCCGGCAAACTGACCGGTCGCCAGGCCGAAGCCAATCGTGACCGACTGGATCTTCGTGGTGTCGACCGCATTCACACTAACGCTGCCGATCGTCGACATCCGGACGTTGGCGATATAGGCCGAATGCGTCGTCGCGATGGTATCGTACACCATGGAGGCGCCGACATTGTTCTTGCCGGCCTGGATAATGCCCGCAACGGAGATGATGCTGGCGCCCGGACCGTTCGCCGTGCCGTCGTTGAGCGCCGCCGCGCCAAAATCTATGCAATTCGCCGTGCCGTTGCCGGCGGCGGCCGTGCACGTGTCCGACGCGAGATGATTGTTGTTCGACTTCTTGACGAGATTCCCGAGCGCCGTATCGAGGTCCGACACAGCGCCGCTGTCCGCCAGCACCGTCACGCGCCCGACGTTGATGTTCACCGTCGAGTTGCTGCTGATATAGGCCGTGGTCGTGGACGTGATTTCGTCGACGACGATGGAACCCGACAGGCCGTTCGACCCTGCCCCGGCCGACGCGGCACCGGCCGCGATGATGCTGGCATTGTCGGCGAGCACCAGAAGCGAGTCGTAATTGCTGATCGACGTGGACTTGATGTGCGCGTCGGTCGCGTTGCCGCCGGAGGGATCGCCGATCGAAGCATACGTCATGGCGACGCCGAAGCCGCCCTGTCCGCCGGAAATATAGAGCGAACCGCCGCCGACCGCGATGTTGCTGGTCTGGTAAGCATCGACCTCGAGAGCCCGCAGGACGCCTGTGCTTCCGCCGGCGATCGTCGAATTTTCGATATAGGCCTGCGCACTGTCGGTGATCATGCCGACGGACAGCGCGATCGAGGCGGCGTTGGACCGCGTTGACGCGGCAAGGCCGATCGCCACGACGGTTTCCGATCCGCCGTTCAATGCCTGCACGGTCACGGACTGCTGGTTGTTGACCGTGGAGTTGGAGATGAACGCTTTGGTCACATTGTTCGAGATCGCCGCGGCGATGGTGCCGTCGACGGCCACGCTCGTCGAGCCGGCGCTGCCTCCCAGATTGGCGGCGGCGCCGCCCGAGCCGTTGTTGAGAATGGTGTCGTTGAGCGCCTGGACCAACAAGGTGGCCGTTGGGCTCGGCGAGTAGCGGTTGATCGTGACGCCGGTGATCGAGGCGGTCGTGCCAAGGCTCACATCGCTGATGGAGGAGCTGCCGGCAAGATCGATCGTGAAGCCGCTGCTGGAGGCGCCCGACGACGAGCCAACCTTGGCCAGCGCGGTTGAAATCCCGCCCGCTCCGCCGGTCGCGGCTGCGCCGACGGCACCGGCCTTGGTGCCGAAGTCCGAAACCGAAGGTTCCGAGATCGCAGCCGCAATCGACGCCGCGGTGATCCGGCCCGCCGTCGTCGCGGAAATCGCCAGATGGTCGGCCGTGACCGACCCGTTACCGCTGCCAGTTCCCGAGAACGGATCGTCCGAACTGAACGGGCCCGGGCGGATGTCGCTGTGATTGTCACCGACATAGGCGGCGGTGTCGGTGGTCGCGCCGAGATAGGCGACGGCGAGGCCGACGGCGGAGTTGCCGCCGGCTGACACCGCGCCGGCAACCGACAGCATCGACAGATCCTGCTGGGCGAGCACATTCACCGTCGGAGCCGACACCGTCGCGCCGATGCCTATCGAGGCATGCGTCGTGTTGTTCACGAGCGCGATGGACGTGATGCCGTTCAGCGCCAGGGCGCCGGCCGCCTTCCCGGATGTCGGCGCAACGCCGAAGAACTGGTCGGTGGTCGATGCCGTGATGGAGACGTTGTCGGTCGCGCCGAGCGAAGCGCCGGACGCCACGCCGGCGATGGTATTGTTCCAGAACTGGACCAGATTGAGCGCGCCGCCCAGCGACGAGCCACCCGAGGTGTTGCCGGGAAGGAAGCCGAGCGTGCCGACATTGCCCGCAGCGTCGATCGAGGCCGAATAGGCCGTCGCCGCGATGGCGAGCGTCGCGTCGAAGGCCTGCGTCGCCCCGCTGTCCAGCGCAGCCGTCCACGCGCCGCTGCCGCAACTCGCAACCGTGCAGGTCGACGTCAGGCTGGCACCGGTCGCGGCCCAGGCCGTGGTGTTGTTGTGAACCATGAAATTGTTCAACGACCCTGCGATGCCGACGGTGTCGCCGGCGTCCGCGGTCGAGTTGGCGTAGCTGGTCAAGATGCTGCCGCCGACGCCGAGATTGCCGTTGAGATGCCTCAGCACATCCGTCAGCGAGGCCCATTGCAACCAGGTGTTGGTGATCGGCATATAGGTGTTTGCCGAGACGCCGATCTCCGGCGCATTGATCAGGGTCCCGCCGCCGATATAGGCGTTCGAATTGTGCGTGAAATCGCCCCACGCGACCGCTGCGGCAACGGCCGTCGACTGACCATCGACCGGGCTCGAGCTGATCGCCGAGGCCGTCGCAATGCTGCGCACGCCCACGTCGATCACGTTGCTGATGACGGCGACGTTGCCCGACGTATAGATCGACGGCGCGCCGCCGCTCGGATTCTGCGCAATCGCCGCCGTCGCGCTCTCCGTGCTGCGCGCGATGGTCAAGGCCGCCGCCGCCTTCAGGTTCAGATCCGCGGTGAAAAGCGTGCTGAACTGCTGGGAGAACAGGTTGGGATTCATCGTGCCCACGACCAGGGCACCCTGGAGTCCGGCGATCAAAGCCGGCGTACCTGTGATGGTCGAGGACATCGTCGAATTCGACGTCGTGTTCGAGGTCGCCTCGACCGTCACCGAGCCGTTCATCCGGTTCGACGTGCTGGACCCCAGCGACGACCCGAGGGTCGCGGTCGCCGAGGTGTTGACGTTGCTGATCGCGACGGCACCGCCGACGCCGCCGTTCAGGGCCGGATTATCCAGCCCCACGGAGGTCGCGGACGTCGAGAAGCTGTTGTTATTCAGCGCGCGCAGCGCGAATCCACCGGTCGATCCGCTCGCGGTGCCGACGCTCAGGTGGGCGCCGGTCGCGACGTTTGCCGTGGTCGTCACCGACGCCGTCGAATAGGCCACCGTCGCCACGAGAACCGCGCTCGAGGTCAGCGATACGGCCGTGACGTTCATCGTGGCATCGTTGGTGGCCTTGATGCCGAGGCTACCACCTGCGCTGATCGTCGCATTGCTTGCTACGTTGGTGGTGACGTTGCCGGCGATGTTCCCGACCACGACCGCAGCGCCGACCGGCGATACGCCGAGGAGCGACGAGGCGATAACGGGATCCTCGGCCCTCTCCGACCCGTACGCGCTGATCGAGACGTTGCCGCTGCCGGAGATATTGGCATGGCCGTTGATGTTCACGGTCGCGGTTGCGCTCGCCGCGACATAGCCTCCGTTGAGGCCCAGGATCATGCCAGGGACCGACTCGCCGACAAGCGCGAAGGTCGAAGCGAGTGAGCTCGTGAAGCTCGCCACCGCCGTGGAGCTCGCGCTAATCGAGATCGCGCCGCCGGTGATCGTGCCGTCAACGGTGACGCCCGTGGTCGCATGGGCGTGGCCAGACATCAGGGTCTGGCTCGCCGTGGCTGCAAGCGTGACACTGCCGCTGGTGTAGGTCGTTCCACCAGTATTGATCGCCTGGGCGAGGATCTGCGCTCCGTTGACGATGCTGATGGTCGGCGCGTTGATTTCGACGTTGATGGCGTTGCCGACGGAATGAGTCTTGGTGGCGTCGAGGTTGCGGGCATCGATCACCGCATGCGCGGCCAGCGTGACCGAATTGTCGGCCTGAACCAGATAGGTGCCACCAGCGCTGAGCGCCGCGATGGCGTTGGCGACGGACGTGTTCCCGAGGGTTACGCCGACGTCGCCCTGGCTGGCGTCGCCGATCACCACATCGGTCGGGTCGATCAGCAGCGTCCCGGCCCGGCCGTTGGGGGCGGCGAGATTGATCGTAACGCCGCTGCCGACGTCGATGACGCCGTTTCCGCTCAGCTCGACCAGGCCCGCATTGCCGGTTTTCGAGCTGGCATTGATCTTCGCGCCGCTCTTCACGGTCACGTCGTTGCCGGCCTTGACAAGGACGCCGCCGGCATCCGCAGTCCTGCTCGCCGTGCTCAACCGCGCATTCTTGCCGAGTTCGGCTTGGTTGCCGGCCACGACGGTGATGTTGCTCGGCGTCGTGGTCTTGCTGCGCGCGGTCAGCCGTCCGTTCACGCTGGCGTTGTTGACGGCGCCGATGTGAATGGAGCCATTGCGCACGGAAATCGCGGCGGCGCTGCGCAGCCCCTTGGAATTGACCGAGGCTGCGAACTTCGCGGCGTGATCGAGATTGGCAATGTCGCGCTGGCTGGCACCACCGACAAGGACGTTCTGCCCGGTCAGGCGCACGCCGTCGATGGCATTGACCCGGCCGTAGATCCGGATGTTGCCGTCCGGCGAGACCGGGAACGACCCCGCCATCAGATTGGCGACGGCCGAACCGTTGATCTGCCCCTGCACGCCGATCAGACTGTCGGTGAACTCGCGCGTCGGCGTCGAGACGTTGAGGCTGCCGACATTGACCGTGCCGCTGCGGCCGACCACGAAGCCCTTGGGATCGGCGAAATAGACGTTACCGCCGATCGCGCCGTTCATGTAGGAGTTCAGCGTGCCGTTGACGTAGACCGGAGCGTCGCGAACGATGTTGACGAGATTTTGCGTACCGGTCGGCAGTTGCAGATTGACGGTGTTGCCCTTCCCGACACTGAACTGCGAGAACGAGTTGAAGGCACTGGTGCCGGAGACGGTCGACGTCGTGACGTTGGTGACGCTGCCGGACGTCTGAAGGCTGGTCCCGGTGCGGCCGTCCGGCGTGATCACGTTCGCCGGCTGCGCCTGCAGGCGAACGCTGAACACCGGCAGGAAGACCATCTGCATCGCGCAGAGCAGTGACATCGAACGGAAGCGCGCAAGCCCCCGCAGCGTCAGCTCGTCATTGTCTCGCCTTGCAGATGGTCGGCGCATTTCAGATCCTCTTCATCGGCACTGGGGCCGATCCACAACCGGGTGGGAGAATGTCGTGGCAGCGCGGCATCAGAACTGGCCGGGCGGCAGCTTGAAGATGTCGGGGCTCTTGGCGTCGGCCACGTAGAACAGCAGCAGGCTGGTCGGCGTCAGCACTCGCTGGTTGTTGTCCTTGTTCTCGAACGTGCCCTGGAGAAGCAGGATGACCGAGCGATCCTTGGCGTCACTGCCGCGGAACATCACGATGCCGCCGTTGACGGGCATGTTGACCGCGATGGAGTCGGGCTTGAAGCCCTCGCTGAGGAAATGGGCGCGCAGGATGTTGGCGTTGGAGAACAGCTTCTCCGGCGTGATCGTCGCGTCGGTGCCTTTCGACCAGACCGCGCCGACCTGGATCAGAGATTTGGACTTGTAGCCGAACACGTAGGAAAGCTCGGCGGTGCCGCCGTTCGGCAGCAGTTCGGGCGCCGAATAGAGCAGACTGTGCGTCAGCTCGGACGCATTGTCCTGCGCCCTGACGGCGTCGGGCTTTGCGCCGAAGTCCTTGGCTATCGCCGCGCGCACGTCGGCCTCGTTCATTCCGAACTTGGCGGAGCGGAAGCCGTCGATCGCCTTGGAATCGGTCGCCTTGGACTTGTCGTCCGGGGCCGCTGTCTCGGCCGCGGCTGCCGACGTCGCGCCGGCGGCGACCGGCGTACCGGCTGCTGCGGGAGCTGCACCGGCGGCTTTCGGTGCCGGCGCAGCTTTTTGCTTCGGTACGGCGCCCTGGGCCGCAAGGGGTCCCGCTGCAACGGTGGTGAGCAGGCCGACGAGGGCCGGAACGAGATAGATTTTGCGCATCGAAAACCTTCGAAAAAATATGAAACAACGCTTCAAAAATCGGCAGCTACGAAATCGGCCTCCCCGAACCGTCATCACGACCGAGACGGAAAATGTTGCAACGCCGCGGTGCGTTACAAGGTGTCACGGAGGAGGCAAGGTTCGAAACAGCGACTCTTTGGCGGCGTAGGAATACGGTATCGGGCCGCCAAACGCTGCGAATGAGCAGTCACAAACGCATTTTTTCATCAATTGTGGATGCCGGCCGTTCGCGCTAAGCATCGGGTTGGGGCAAGCCATCATGCAAAGACATCCATGACCGAACGGCCTTCCGCTCTCGCGGTCGATCGCCGCGGGTTCATTCGCCTTGCGGGCACAACCGCCGCGGGGTGGCTGGCGCTCGGCGCAGCATCTGATCGCGTGCGGGTCGTGGCATCGCTGACGGCGTTGCCGCTCGACGACGAACTGACCAGAAGGAGCATGATCGACAGCCCGACCTCCCGCTTGGGTGGCCTCATCGTGGGCTTGAGGCAGCGAGGCTGGGTCGAAGGGGTCAATTTCCGCCTTGAGCTCCGTTCGACCTTCGGCGCGCCGGATAGACTGAAAACCGCAGTTCAGGAATTGCTGGCGCTCAAGCCGGATGTGATCCTGACCGGCTCGACGGTCGAAACCGCGGCCGTCCTGGAAGCCACGAAAACCATCCCGATCGTGTTCGCGACCGCCAACGATCCCGTCGGCAACGGCTTCGTCGAAAGCCTCGCCCACCCCGGCGGCAACGTGACCGGCTTCACCAACAGCAGCGCCGAGATGGGTGGCAAATGGCTTCAGCTCATCCGGGAGGCCGTGCCGGATCTTGCGCGCGTCGGGATCCTGTACAACCCGGCGACCACGCCTCGCGGCGGCCGCTTCTTCCTCGATTCCATCGAGCAAGAGGCAGCACTGTCCGGCGTGTCCGTGGTCCCCGCCCCCGTCAGCGCGCCATCGGAGATCGACGAAGCCGTCAGGCCCTTTTCCGAAGCGCCCAAGGCGGCGATGATTGCGCTGGTCGACAGCTTCCTGGTGGTCCACCGGCAGGCTGCGGTGGCCGCGGCGGCCAAATATCGCGTGCCCACGATTTACCCGTTCTACTATTTCATGGATGCGGGCGGGCTGATGAGCTACGGGCCGACGCTCGAAGTGCGCTCGGCTGACTATGTCGATCTCATCCTGCGCGGCACCAAGGCCGGCGATCTGCCGGTGCAGTCGCCGCGGAAATACGAGCTCCTGATCAACCGCAAGGTCGCCCGCACGCTGGATTTGACGATCCCATTCACGCTGCTCGCGCGCGCCGACGAGATCCGCGAGTGAACGAGACGGTCGACCAGGGAGATTTGCGGCCACCTCCCGGCCGGCTGTTCCGCAAATATCTCTACTCGATCGTCGCACTCGCTTTTGCTGCGCTCGCCATCAACACCGGCTTCGACGTCTGGTTCTCCTATCGCGAGCAGAAACAGCTACTCGCGGCGACCCAGCGCGAGCAGGCGGCAAGCGCCGCCATCCAGATCGGCCAGTTCATTGGCCAGATCGAAAACCAGATCAGATGGCTCTCGCGCCTGCCCCCGGAGCTGTCCACGAACGAGGACCAGCGTCTGAACGCCATCCGCCTCCTGCGCCTCTCGCCCGCGATTGCGGAAATCGCCGAGCTCGACGCCCAAGGCCGCGAGCAGGTGCGCGTGTCGCGCCGTGTCGCGGACAGGATCGGCAGCAAGGCCGACCTCTCCGCTTCGCAGGCCTTCCGCGGCGCCAATGAAAGCCGCGCCTATTACGGGCCGGTCTACTTCCTCGGCGACACCGAGCCGTTCATGACGCTCGCCACGCGCGGAACGGGCCTCACGCCGGATGTGATTGTCGCCGAGGTCAATCTTCGCTTCATCTGGGACCTCGTCGCCGGGATCAGAGTCGGCAACACCGGCAAGGCCTATGTGGTCGATCGGATGGGGTTGTTGATCGCGCATCCCGATTTGTGGCCGGCATTGCGTCGCAGCGATCTCTCCGGCCATGCCGACGTGCGCGCCGCGCTCGATGGCGTCGGGCCGCCCGCCGGCGGCCTGGTCAAGGAAGATCCGTCCGGTCAACGCGTGCTGTCGACCTACGCGACGGTCCCCTCGCTGGGCTGGCTGGTGTTCGTCGAGCTGCCGCTCACCGAAGCCTACGCGCCGATCTATGCGTCGATCGGACGCTCGACTTTTCTCCTGGTCATCCTGCTGGCATGTGCGGTGCTGGTCTCTCTGTTTCTAAGCCGGCGCATGACCGTGCCGATCCAGATCCTGACGCAAGGCGCGCGGCGGATCGGCAGTGGCGACCTCGGCCTGCGGCTCGCGATCAAGACTGGTGACGAGCTGGAGGCGCTGGGCGATCAGTTCAACCGGATGGCCGCTCACTTGCGCGAATCCTATGCGACGCTCGAGCGCAAGGTGATCGAGCGCACCTCCGAACTGGAAAAGACCCGCGACCAGGCCCTTGCCGAGCACGATGCCGCCGAGCGCGCGCGCAGCGCGGCGGTCGCGGCCAACGAGACCAAATCGCGCTTTCTCGCGGTCGTCAGCCACGAGCTGCGCACGCCGCTGAACGGCGTCATGGGCGTGCTGCAAACGCTCGACGACGGCAGCCTCGGCGAAGCGCAGCGGCGCCACCTCACGACCGCGGCCGCGTCGGGCGAAACGCTGATCGCGCTGGTCGACGGCATCCTCGAATATGCGCGCTTGGAGGCCAGCGCCGAGACTCTGGAGACCCGCGATTTCCGCCTCGACCAGCTCATCGAAACGGCCGCCGATCTGATGCGTCCGCAGGCCTTCGGCAAGGGCCTGACCTTCGATCTCGCCTGCGATGCGACGGTCAATACCTCCGTGCATGGCGATCCGGTGCGGCTCAATCGCATTCTGCTCAATCTGATCGGCAACGCGATCAAGTTCACCCCGCGCGGCGGCATCGGCTTGAGCGCAACGGCCGACGGACATGACGATCATGTCCTGCTGCGCATCACCGTTCGCGATACCGGCATTGGCATCGCGCCCGACATGCACGAGCGGATTTTCGAGGATTTCGTCCAGGCCGACGACAGCATCGCGCGGCGGTTCGGCGGTACCGGGCTCGGACTGGCGATCGCGCGGCGCCTCACCCGCCTGATGCGCGGCGAGTTGACGGTAGCGAGCACGCCGGGTGCGGGCAGCTCGTTCATGCTTGAGGTCCCGCTTGGCTGCGCCGCGAGCGGCATCGCGCAAGGCGCGGACCAGCCGCCATCGCGGCAGCTCCGCGTGCTGCTGGTCGACGACGACCCCGTCAATTGCGAGGTCGGCGAAGCGATGTTGAAGAGGCTCGGCCACCACGCCACCATTGCCACGAACGGCGCGTCGGCCATCGCACTCGCCCGCGATCACGCGTTCGATATCATCCTGATGGATCTGCACATGCCCGACATGGACGGCGTCGAGGCGGCATCGCGAATCCGAAAGCTCGGTCTGCCGACCATGCCGCGCATCATCGCGGTAACCGCCGACATGTCGCGCCGCGCCCGCGAGCGGCTTGCAGACGCAGGCATTGCCAGAATCGTCAGCAAACCGATCCTGATCAATGCGCTGCGCGAGGCGATCGAGGACGATGCCCAGAACCAGCCAGCCGCGGCGCAACTCGCCGCAGGCGCATTGATCGACCGGCATTTCCTCGCCGACCAGAAGGAGCTGCTGGGCGCGGCACAGATCGCAAAACTCCATCATTTGTTGCGGGAGACCAGCGAGAAGTTGATCACGGACATTATCGAAGCCGCCGCGGCCGGCGATCGCAAGCAGCTCGCGCGGTCCACGCACCAGCTCGGCAGCGCCGCCGGCGCGCTCGGCCTGGTCCGCCTGTTCGAGCGCTGCAGCGAGGTCGAGCAAGCAGCAGCCTCGATGTCCTCGCCCGAATCCCAGAGCGCCGCACGCGAGCTCGCCGCGATTCGAAACGCTTCGATGAGTACGCTGGATGAATTGCTCTGGCCTGCCGAAGATCGTACGGTCAACTAGACGATCCCCCCGGTAATGACGATGCACGAAATAAAACTCGACGGCAGCAGCTGGAAAACTGTTCAGGACTTTCGACTGGCGCTTAAGATTGCGATAGGGGCGCCGGAATGGCATGGCGACATTATGGGAGCTTTTCTAGACTCGATTTTTGGAGGCGGGATGAACGCCCTCAAACCTCCCTATGTAATCAAAGTCGTGAACACGGCCAAATTGGTGCCCGAAGTCAAGGAGATGGTCCACGACTTTTCATCTGCGATTGCGAGGACACGAGCGCGTAGGCTTGCGCGCGTTGGCGAGGATGTCGCGGTTCGGTTCGAGATCGAAAACTAGGGAAAATCTGGTCGTGCGCTCATAGCCCTGCGCCCCGTTAGCGGGTTCGCACACCCGCTTCGTCATCCCGGCCAAACCGCTCCACCAGGAAATCGATGAACAGCCGCACCTTCACCGACAGATGCCGGGTCGGCGGATAGACCGCATAGAGCGCGAGCGGCGGCGCGGAATACTCGTCCAGCACCGTTCGCAGTTCGCCCTTTCGCAAAGCATCCGCGGCGATGAACTCCGGGAGCAGCGCGAGCCCCCTGCCCTTGATCGCGACATCGCGCAGCACTTCGGCATTGTTGACGCAGAGCGACCAGGCCGGCTGGATCCAGTGATCGCCGTCGATGCCGGTGAGCTTCCACTGATTGCCCGTGAGCAGGAAGCCGTAGGTCAGCGAGGCGTGCCCGCGCAGATCCTGCGGATGTTTTGGGGTGCCGTGACGCGCGAGATAATCGGGTGAAGCGCAGATCATGCGCGCCACCGGCATGATTTTTCGCGCGATCAAGCTCGACGATTCCAATTCCGCGATGCGCAAGGTCACGTCAAAACCGTCCTGGACGGGATCGAGCAGATCGTCGCTGAGCACGAGCTGGAGCTGCAGCTCCGGATACCGCGCCATGAAATCGGCAAGCACCGGCCCGAGCCGCAGGGTGCCGAACGACATCGGCGCGTTGACGCGTAACAGGCCGCGCGGCGCCGACTGGGCTTGCGTCACGGCCTGGTCGGCCGCCTCGATCTCCGAGAGAATCACAACCGCGCGCTCGAAATAGCGCTGGCCGTTCTGGGTCGGGCTCGCATGGCGCGTGGTCCGGTTCAGGAGCTGCACGCCGAGGCTTTCTTCGAGGTCGGCGATGTATTTGCTGATCGCCGAGCGCGACAGCCGTAACTGCCGGCCCGCCTCGGCAAAACTGCCGCTTTCGACCACCTTTACGAAGGCCCGGAGGCTGGCGACCTTATCCATCGGCTGGCGCCAGCGATTGTTTCCAGATCGTAGACATTGACGTCATATTTGCATGGATTGTCTCCAATCCAAAGCGGAACGATATTTCCGGTCGGAGCAAGACCGCTCCCCGAATTCAGGAGGACGACGATGTCTGGACTGCACCATGTGACCGCGATCGCGGGCGACCCCATCAGGAACTTCGGCTTTTACACCCGTGATCTCGGCCTGCGCTTCGTCAAGAAGACGGTCAATTTCGACGATCCCGGCACCTATCATTTCTATTATGGCGACGAGACCGGCCGCCCCGGCACCATCCTGACCTTCTTTCCCTGGGCCGGCGTGCCGGCCGGGCGCCGCGGCGTCGGCGAGACGCACCAGACCGCCTTCCGCGTGCCGCAAAGCTCGCTCGGCTATTGGACGCAGCGCTTCGTCGAGAAGGGCATCGCTTACGAGGCGCTGGAGAAGCGCTTTGGCGAATCCGTGCTGCCGTTCACGGACCCCGATGGCATGGCACTCGCGCTCGTGGGCATTCCCGGTGCCGAGAGCGAGCCCGGCTGGAGCAATGGCGACGTCCCCGCCGAGCATGCGATCCGCGGCTTCCACGGCGTGACCTTGCTGCTCGACAGCGCGGCAAAGACGGCGGCCGTCCTCACCGACGTGTTCGGCTTCAAGGAGACGGCGCGCGAAGGCTCGGTGATCCGCTTCAAGGCGCCGGGCGACGTCGAAGGCAGCGTCGTCGACATCTACGAGGCCAAGGGCTTTTTGCGCGGGCACCAAGGTGGCGGCTCCGTGCATCACATCGCCTTCCGCGCGGCCGACGATGCCGAGCAGGGCAAGATGGCGCAAAGGCTCGTGAGCAATCACGGCCTGCATCCGACCGAGCAGAGGGACCGCAACTACTTCCGCTCCATCTACTTCCGCGAGCCTGGCGGCGTGCTGTTCGAGATCGCGACCGATATCCCCGGCTTCGCCGTCGACGAGCCCGTCGCGACGCTGGGACGCGACCTGAAGCTGCCGAGCTTCCTCGAAGCGCAGCGCAAGCAGATCGAGGGTGTTCTGCCCAATTTGGAAGAGAGGGTGTCGTGACCGAGAATTCATTCGTCCATCGCTTCGAGCCCGCGACCGGCGCGGGCTCCCCTCCGCTCCTGCTGCTGCACGGCACCGGTGGCGACGAGAACGATCTGCTCGGGCTTGGCAAGATGATCTCGCCCGGCTCGGCCCTGCTCTCGCCGCGCGGCCGCGTGCTGGAGCACGGCATGCCGCGCTTCTTCCTCCGTCTTGCCGAAGGCGTGTTCGACGAGGACGACGTGCGCCGCCGCGCGCACGAACTCGGCGATTTCGTCAGCGAGGCGCGGCAGCGCTACGGCATCGCCGTGCCGATCGCGGTCGGCTTCTCCAACGGCGCCAACATCGCAACCGCGCTGTTGCTGCTGGAGCCGGATGTGCTGGCAGGCGCGATCCTGCTCCGCGCCATGGTGCCGCTGTCGGATCCGCCGAAGGCCGAGCTCGGCGGCAAGCCCGTCCTGCTTCTGTCAGGGCAGGCTGATCCGATCGTTCCGGCGAACAATTCGGCGAAGCTTGCCTCGCTGTTGTCGGAAGCCGGAGCGCGGGTCGAACACAAGGTGTTGCCGGCCGGCCATCAATTGTCGCAAGCGGATGTGACGCTCGCCCGCGACTGGATCGGCACATTCGCCGTCGAAATCGCCTGATCCCGAAGAGGGGGGGGGGGCCGGGGGGGCGGGCGGGGGCCGGGTTGATTGATGCACCCCCCCCCCCGGCGACCAAAAAAACCCACCCCCCCCCCCGCCAAAATATGTT